>JAHDIA010000159.1:2170-3886 GCA_020631035.1 Chitinophagales bacterium
TTTTAATCACAAAAACTCACAACAATGCGAACATTCATGAAAATTTCGATCATTTTATTATGCTGTGCCACTTTCTTTTCATCTTGCGAAAAAGAAACAACACTCAACAATCTAGAAGCATCTCAAACAGATGCTTCATTTACAGAAACAAGCGAAATGCCATTCAAAATTCCTAGCGACGAAACCTTAATCGTCCTTTCAGCACCCTCTGTCAACAATGATTATTACAGTGCTGTTTTTGATCAAATCATTGATTACCTAGCCAACTTTGCTAGTTTGATTGAGAACAAAGACCAAGTGGTGATTTTGGCAGACGCCCAAACAATGCCTTATTTAGAAGACAAAGTCCCAAGTCACCAATTAATAGAGGCGAATATTGAAGACATCTGGATTAGGGATTTTTCACCAGTATTACCCAACAAACAAATCAAGTTCAACTATTTACCCGATTTTCAATCAGCTTGGGTATCCAACTTAATCGACAACAGTTTTGAAGACTGGTTCTACGAAAGCGGTCTACAATATGGTAAAAAGACCAATCTTATCCTAGATGGTGGCAATGTGGTGGACAATGGAGCCAATAGGGTAGTGGTCACCGACCGTTTTTTGTGGGACAATCCACAGTTTAGTAAGAAAACTGCCAAGGCAAAGCTCAAAAAAGTGATGGGTGTCAGCCAAGTAGCCGTCATTCCCGAAGTAGCAGGCGATGCAACAGGTCATGCCGATGGAATGTTGATGTTTACCGATGCAAACACCATCTTATTGCACCAATTGACTGGAAACGCTAGAACAAAGACCATCAACGAACTCAAAAACTCTTTTCCAGGAATCAAGATTGTAGAAGTAGCAGATTACTACGAAGACGACTCTTGGCAAGGCTTTTCATCGGCTTGCAACATATTTGTCAACTCTGTAGTAACTGACAAATACATATATATGCCCACATTCAATACTGGCTATGATGCGGAGATGCTGAACTTGATTAAAGCCAATACCAATAAGACAGTTGTACCAGTGCCAGCCGAAGATGTTTGTTTTATGGGAGGCAGTGTACGCTGTTTGAGTTGGCAGGTAAAGGGAGGCAATGCAGACAAAATCCTGAATTTGAATGATTGAAAGGAAGCATTCAATTGACATATAGTACCACATGATTAAATCTCCCTTACTTTCAATCAAGTAAGGGAGATTTTTTATTGTCTACTACTGTCATTTTTTCTGTACACAAGACTGTATTAAAAATTGTTCACAAGGTGTACACTTTGCTGTATAGCTTTGGATTCTAAAAAATACACTTATTTTGAATTGCGAATTATTGTTTAGTGTAAAGTTAAGATATATAGATTGTTACAATCTTTTTCTTTGTGTTCTGTATTTCTGGCATTCTTTTTGTTTCTTATCTGTCAGAATTGTTACTACTCACATTTTTTGCGCCAAGTGATTTTAACCATTCAATTTACATAGCAAAGAAAATCAGATGTTGTAAACATAAGGTTTGTTTAAATTTAGTTTTTTAAGGTTTTAATTTAATCATCCCAATGAACAACATAAAGTAAAAAAGGTAAATAACAACGGAAGGGCATTTACCAAATTTTTTTTCTTACTTCTTTATAACAAATCTGAAAAAAACAGAGATGCTGTTAGAAGACTTGTTAAAACAAAAAAAGACAGTAAGCTTAGTAGTGATGTGGGAAGCCCAGCTACGTGCTGGGTTTTTTT
>JAHDIA010000159.1:3986-10633 GCA_020631035.1 Chitinophagales bacterium
AAGACAGTAAGCTTAGTAGTGATGTGGGAAGCCCAGCTACGTGCTGGGTTTTTTTCTCTCTTTTTCAAGCCCCAAATTGTTATAAAACAATGGAACGTCTTTAACACAGACATTGACATAGAAAAATAGTGGACAGGAAAGGAAACATATTATCCAATCAGTCCACAAAAAAAAGTAAAAAAGGTAAATAACAACGGAAGGGCATTTACCAAATTTTTTTTCTTACTTCTTTATAACAAATCTGAAAAAAACAGAGATGCTGTTAGAAGACTTGTTAAAACAAAAAAAGACAGTAAGCTTAGTAGTGATGTGGGAAGCCCAGCTACGCGCTGGGTTTTTTTCTCTTTTTCTTGCCCCCAAGTTGTTGACAAACATTAGAGATATTGTTTCTTATTACGTCTCTTTTGCTCATTGAAATACAAACAAAAAAACAACGTTTTTACCAAAATTTTTTTTTTCAGAATAAATCTGAAAGATTAGTAGTGATGTGGGAAGCCCAGCTACGTGCTGGGTTTTTTCGCACTATAATAATAACACAAAAAGAGTGCCATTGTTGCACAAAAACAAAAAACAACGAACGTATTAGTATTTTACCAACAAATTTTTTTTTACTTCTTTCAAGATAAATCTTTGCATGGGGATGCATTAAAGAGATTTATTGTAAATCTGAAAGAAAAGTAAGCTTAGTAGTGATGTGGGAAGCCAGCCATTTTAATGGCTGGTTTTATTTTTTTTAACCCCGCCCAAGATACACCATTCAGCTCATGAAATCAAGTAAGTAGACAGCATTAGACTTCTTTTTCTATATAAAATGACACAAAAAGAATGATTTTTTCAGGATTTTGGGATTAAGTGCTTCATTCTCTCTTTAATATTTTGCATTTTCTTAACTTTGCGAGTCCTTTGGAAATAAAAAAGGAAAAAGAAAAAGCGGTTGAACCTAGAATGCTTGGTTGCCGTACCATTTATTTATAAAATAGACTATCACTTGGTATGATTGCTGCCGTCATAATAATATTCATTCTTGGCTACCTTGCCATTGTATTTGAGCATCCTCTCAAATTGGACAAAACTGTTCCCGCACTCATTATGGGTGCCTTGTGTTGGGCAGTTATTTCTTTAGGACACCTAGAAGTGGTTGGACACCACCACCACCTTGCTCCTTTAGATGAAGTCTTACTACACCACATTGGAAAAGTTGCTGAGATATTGTTTTTCTTGATTGGTGCAATGACCATCGTTGAGTTGGTAGATTTGCACAGGGGTTTCTCCGTAATAACCAATCGAATACGAACGACCAGTAAGGTCAAGATGTTGATACTCATATGTATTCTGGCATTCTTCCTTTCTGCTACACTCGACAACCTTGCTTCTACCATTGTATTGGTCTCCTTATTAAGGCGATTGGTGCCCAAAAAGGAAGAGCGAATCTGGTTTGTAAGTATGGCAGTTATTGGAGCCAATGCAGGAGGAGCATGGTCGCCCATTGGTGACGTTACTACCACGATGTTGTGGATTGGCGATAAGGTTTCGACTATGGGACTTGTCACCAAATTGGTCATTCCTTCTATTGTTTGCTTGGCAGTTCCTTTGGCAATTGCTTGCTTTTTGCCAGCTTTTAAAGGGAAAATTACACCAGCATATAGAGATTTTGATAAGAAAGTAGAAGAAGAAAAAGTATTATCAAGCCGTACCATGCTGTTCTGTGGTGTTGGCGCACTTATATTTGTCCCTATCTTTAAAACGATTACCCATTTGCCTCCTTATGTGGGTATGATGCTTGCCTTAGGCTTTGTTTGGTTGGTTTCTGAATACATTCATCCCGAAGAAGAGTTTGAAGAAAGCCACGAGGGCTCACATGGTCACAGTCGATACTCAGCACACAATGCTTTGTCTCGTATCGAAATGTCCAGTATCCTATTTTTCCTAGGAATTTTGGTGGCGGTTGCCGCCTTGGAATCAGTAGCAGTACACGGTTCTCACGAAATGGTAGGTTTGCTTAAAAGTGCTGCCGAATGGTTGCAAAATACGCTACCCAATCAAGATGTCGTGATTCTGGCACTCGGCTTTTTGTCAGCAATGATTGACAATGTACCACTTGTGGCAGCAACCATGGGTATGTATACCGAACCAATGGATTCTACTTTGTGGCATTTTATTGCCTATTCAGCAGGAACAGGTGGTAGTATGCTCATCATTGGTTCAGCCGCAGGAGTTGCCGCAATGGGGATGGAAAAAATCGACTTTATTTGGTACTTAAAAAATATAGGTTGGTTGGCATTCCTAGGATTTATTGCAGGTGCATTGGTCTTCTTGGCATTAAAAGGCATTATGTTTTAATCACAAAGCCTCAAATCGATAACCCAATTGACTAAATTTTTCTAAAACTCTTGTAAGGCAATATTTCATCTTGCTTGCGCATTTTACACTATCATGTAATACAATGATGGAGCCTTTTTGGCTGTGCTTGTCAATGTGATTCCAGCAATCTTCCTGACTCATTCTGGCATCAAAATCGCCTGCAACTATATCCCAAAAAACCATTTGGTATTGGGGAAGCAAAGCTTTGTATTGCCGCCAACTAATGCGTCCATAAGGCGGTCGAAACATTTTAGAAGGAATCAATGCTTGGGCTTTGGCGACACTTTCCAAATAGACTTGTGTAGGAGTTGCCCAACCACTAGGATGATCGTAAGTATGATTGCCAATGCTGTGCCCTTCTTGGCTTAATTGGGCAAACAAATCAGGGTATCTTTCTACATTTTTCCCAATACAAAAAAAACTGGCTTTGGCATTGTAATCTCGTAAAATGTCCAACACCCATGCTGTTACTTTGGGGGTAGGACCATCATCAAAGGTCAAATACAGCACTTTCTCATCGGTTTTAACCGACCAAAGTACATCCGAAAAAGACCATTTTAACCAATTGGGCGTTTTATAAAAATACATTGATTTTTTTTAATTTGGACGGAATGCTCAAGGCTGCGAACGATGTGGACTCCCAGCTATCCGCTGCTATGGCGGCATTTTTGGGAAATATGTATGCACCACCACGCATTATTATGTGACACATAAAGACGTACAGTCGTACATCATTCCGCTGTGAAATGCCGCCATATTCACTACTATCTGGCGTATTGGGCATGCACCACCCTCTACAGCTCGAAACATTTCTAAATCTTTAATTTTGAATCTTTAATTTTGAATCTTCAATCAAACAAATACTATATTTGTGGTATTAGCATTGAAATTTAACAAAAAATCATAAAAAAAACAACTACGTGAAAGTAAGAACACGATACGCTCCCAGCCCTACAGGATTTCAACACATAGGAGGAATCCGAACAGCCCTATATGCTTACCTCTTTGCCAAAGGCAACAATGGAGACCTCATTCTGAGAATCGAAGATACAGACCAAAGTCGCTATGTAGAACAGGCAGAAAAATACATCATTGACAGCCTCAGTTGGCTCAACATTAAGCCCGATGAAGGGGTGGGATTTGGTGGAGAATATGGTCCTTACCGTCAATCCGAAAGAAAAAAACTGTATCACAAACATGCCCTCGATTTGGTAATGAAAGGGCATGCATACTTTGCTTTTGATACACCAGAAGAATTGGAAGCAATGAGAGATCGTTTGTCAAAAGAAAAGGCATCGAACCAACAATACAATGCCTTGACTCGTATGCAAATGAGGAATACTTTGACAATGACAGAACAGGAGGTACAAGAGGCGATTGCCAGAGGAGACAAATATGTCATTCGGGTAAAATTGCCAGAAAACGAGACGATTACTTTTCAGGATGAAGTACGTGGAGAGGTGAGTTTCAATACCAATCAAATGGATGATAAGGTAATGTTCAAATCGGATGGAATGCCAACTTATCACCTAGCAAATGTAGTAGATGATAGACATATGAAGGTGACCCATGTCATTAGAGGAGAAGAGTGGTTATCGTCAACACCTTTGCATGTTTTGTTGTATCGCTTTTTTGGTTGGGAAGACAAAATGCCCACGTTTGCCCACTTGCCATTGATGTTAAATCCAAATGGAAAAGGCAAGTTGAGTAAAAGAGGCAAAGAGTTGGGTTTTCCTGTTTTTCCATTGGCTTGGGAAGACCTTAAAAAAGGACAGTCCGCAGATGGATACAGAGAAATCGGTTTTATTCCTGGAGCCTTGGTCAATTTTTTGGCTTTTCAAGGATGGAATCCAGGAACAGAACAGGAGATTTTCTCACAAGAAGAGTTGGCAAAGGCATTTTCTTTGGATCGAGTTAGTAAATCTGGTAGTAGATTCGATTTTGAGAAAGCGAAGTGGTTCAATGCAGAGTATTTGAAAGCTATGTCAGATGAGGCTTTAGCAGATTTGGTATTGGCACAAAAAAGCAATACCCTAGATTACGATAGAGCACAGATTGTAGATTTGGTCGGAATGATGAAAGAGAGGATGACTTTCCCTCAAGATTTTTGGACACAGGCTGGCTACTTTTTTGAAGCACCTAAAAGCTATGATGAAAAGACCATTCGTAAAAAGTGGAAAGATGAGAACAAAGCACACTTGAATCAACTCAAAGATAAATTGAATGCATTGGGTGATTTTCAAGAAGCACAAATAGAAAAAACAGTCAAGTCTTATATAGAAGAAAATGACCTCAAGTTTGGCGATATTTTATTGCCCTTACGTTTGTTGTTGACAGGACAAAAAGGAGGACCTTCTGTTTTTGCCATTGCTGAAAAATTGGGAAAAGAAGAATCAATTAAACGCATACAAGAAGGTTTTCAAGTATTTGATAAAATAGCAAATGCTGCTAGTTAATTTTATAAATAAACTATAAAACTATGCCCAAGAAGAAACCACAAGAAGGCAAACCCCAAGTACACAAAGATTTGGACGGTTTGGAAGTAACGGTCAATGAATTTGGTCAGATCATCGTAAATCGTAGCAATGATGAGTTGAATGACTTTTTAAATAAAGAAGTGGACGATAAAAAGTTGCGTGACCGAGAAGATTTGGATTTTATTCAAAATAAAAATGAAGAAGATAATGAACCGACCGATTAGAATATTGGTTGCTAAGGTAGGATTGGATGGTCATGACAGGGGAGCTAAGGTCATTGCGGCTGCCTTGAGAGATGCAGGGATGGAAGTCATTTATACAGGTTTAAGACAAACCCCTGAAATGGTAGTCAATGCGGCCTTACAAGAAGATGTAGACGCCATTGGCATTAGTATTTTATCGGGTGCCCATATGACGGTTTTTCCAAAAGTCATTGACCAAATGAAGCAGAAAGAATTGGACGATGTATTGTTGACAGGCGGTGGCATCATACCCGAAGACGATATGAAACAATTAAAAGAAATGGGAGTAGGGGAGTTGTTCCCACCAGGTACGCCCACCCCATCCATAGTGGAATACATCGAAGAATGGGTCAAAGAGCATCGCAATTTTTGATGATAGAATAGGATTACATTATATATGGCATCCCGTAGAGACAAGGCATGCCTTGTCTACCCGAAACGGTCGCAAAAAAAAGTGTGCCCAAAACGGGCAAAAAAAATTGTAGAGACAAGGCATGCCTTGTCTACCCGAAACGGGCGCAAAAAAGCAAAGCCCGAAGCGGATAGATATAAGATTTGCAACAAAGGACAAAAAGAGCCGATGCCTACGCCCGATAGTAGCGGATACCCCGCAGTAGGGGCGAGTAATTATTCGCCCGAGACGAGGAGTAGCAGCGGATAGCGGGGACACCCGAAGCAACGAAGCCCAAAACGTTCCGTTCAAAAAATAAATTTAAAATCCCGTAGAGACGCAAAATATTGCGTCTGAACCCCAAACAGGCGAGTATAGAAAATTTACGAATTTTTTGAACCCAAAACAGGCGGGAAAAACATAAAGGCAAATGCAATTCGCCTCAACAAAAATAAAAATAGATTTAAGAAATAAAAGCAATTAATTAATCCAATGAAAAAACGAGTATTATCAGGCATTCAACCGACCAGTTCAATTCATTTTGGAAACTATTTTGGAGCGGTGAAAAACTGGGTTGATTTGCAAGATACCTACGATTGTATTTATACAGTGGTAGACTATCACGCAATGACGATGCCTTACGATCCAAAGGAGCTGAGACAAAAAGCAAAAAATTTGTTTATTGAAATCTTGGCGTGTGGAGTAGATCCTGAAAAAAGTACATTTTTTATACAATCGATGGTCCCTGAACATACTGAATTGGCATGGATTTTTAATTGTGTTTCTTCCTATGGGCAATTGACCCGAATGACGCAGTTCAAGGACAAATCGAATCAGTTGGAAGATGGAAACAAAGAAAACAGTTTTATTTCGACAGGTTTGTTTACCTATCCTGTATTGCAAGCGGCAGACATTTTGATTTATAAGGCGGATGCTGTTCCAGTGGGCAAAGACCAAGAACAACATTTAGAATTGTCGAGGAACATTGCTGCCCGTTTCAACAATCAGTTTGGAGAGTATTTTCCAGAGCCACAGCCTTTGTATACCGAAGTACCCAAATTGCTTTCTTTGGCAAATCCCGAAAAAAAGATGAGCAGTAGTTTGGGTCCCAAGCATTATGTTGGGGTATTTGAAGCCGAAAAATCTATGGGCAAAAAAGTCCGTTCAGCAGTGACC
>JAHDIA010000846.1:0-1462 GCA_020631035.1 Chitinophagales bacterium
ATCGAAACCAATGCAAAACCTATAAAGGCAGCAATTTATTAAGATGTAATACATTAGCAATAAAGGCGTTATCTCTTATAGGTATTATTCCAATGCAAGCAATTCCTTTTTCAAATTTTGATTGTTATTTTTGTGATATATTTTTATTTAGTATTGACCATTTTTCATCTTTGCGTCATATAAACAAACACGATATTATACTATGAGTCAAATTGATAATTTTCGCTCCCACATCAATGAAGGATACACCTTTGAAGGGGAGTCTCTACTTTTAGGTGGAGCCATGCTAGATGACCAACAAGTCTTGTCTGATGCTCCTATCAAAGTCCCCCTGAAAATGTTGAACCGTCATGGATTGATTTCGGGTGCGACTGGAACTGGAAAAACCAAAACCATTCAAATCATAGCCGAAGAAATGGCACACAATGGCATTTCGGTTTTGCTAATGGACTTAAAAGGGGATTTGAGTGGACTGGCTACGGCTGGTACTTCCAATGACCACATTACTGCCCGGCACGAAAAAATTGGCTTTGCATACGAAGCCGTCAAATTTCCTGTAGAGCTTTTGTCTTTGTCTGATGCCCCTGGTGTCAAATTACGAGCGACAGTTACGGAATTTGGTCCTGTGCTTTTTTCCAAGATTTTAGAGTTAACTGATACCCAAGCAGGTATTGTTTCTGTTTTGTTCAAATATTCTGATGATAAAGGTTTGCCACTCCTTGATTTGAAAGACTTTAAACAATTGATTACCCATATTGGCAATGAAGGTAAAGAAGAATTTCAGACAGCCTATGGCAGTGTCTCCTCTTCTTCTACAGGAGCCATCTTGAGAAAGATAGTCGAATTGGAACAACAAGGTGCCAACTATTTTTTTGGAGAACGTTCTTTTGATCCAGACGATTTGATGCGCTTTGACGATACAGGCAAAGGACTCATTTCTATTTTGCGTCTGACCGATATGCAAGACCGCCCCAAGCTCTTCTCTACTTTTATGTTGAGCTTGCTGGCAGAAATTTATGCCACCTTCCCTGAAGCGGGTGATATGGACCGTCCAAAACTCTGTCTGTTTATTGATGAGGCACACCTCATTTTCAACAATGCCTCCAAAGCTTTGTTGGACCAAATCGAATCCATTGTCAAATTGATTCGCTCCAAAGGTGTGGGCATTTTCTTTGCCACTCAGAACCCCAGTGATATACCCGATGCTGTATTGAGTCAGTTGGGTTTTAAAGCTCAACACGCTCTAAGAGCTTTTACGGCTAAGGATAGAAAAGAAATCAAACAAACAGCCGAGAACTATCCACTTTCTGATTTTTATGATACTGCTGAAATGTTGACTTCTTTGGGTATTGGAGAGGCTGCCATTACCGTACTAGACGAGCAAGGTCGCCCTACTCCATTGGCAAGAACAATGTTGCGTGCGCCTCGTACCAGAATGGGTGTTTTGAACGATAGCGAAATC
>JAHDIA010000846.1:1472-1687 GCA_020631035.1 Chitinophagales bacterium
GCTTCACAAATGGTTGAGAAATACAATGAAGTGATTGACCGTGAAAGTGCCTATGAAATCTTGAATAGAAAATTGGAGGAAACGGCTCAAGAAGAAGCAAAGGAAGAAGATAAAAGTCAAGATGACAAACCCAGTTCTCCTAAAAAAGAGGAAGAAGAAGGCAGTTTGTTGGAATCTTTGAGTAAAAATACAATGGTTCGCCAAGTAGGCCGAAC
>JAHDIA010000160.1 GCA_020631035.1 Chitinophagales bacterium
TCGTAATTCGTAATTCGTAACTCGTAATTCGTAACTCGTAATTCGTAACTCGTAATTCGTAACTCGTAATTCAAATAATTTACAACTCATAATTCATAATTAAAATATGCCTTCATTAAAGAAATCACTATTCATAGGTTTGGGTGGAACAGGTGTTAAATCCATCCTCTATGCTAAAGCAAAAATCAAAGCCATTTATGGCGAAATTCCCCCAATGGTTCGTTTCTTGGCACTCGATACCGACAAATACAAACCCATCCGTTTGAGCGATGAAGTCGAAGTGAGCCTGGAAGCCAATGAGTACCTACATATGCAAGTACCCAATGGATTGCAATTCATCAAAGCCAATGACCACGCTGCTGAGTTCTTTCCTGAGAAAAATTTAAAAAATGCAGGAGCCATTGTCAGAGGAGCTGGGCAAATTCGCTCACTCGGTCGCCTTGCCTTGATGCGCAATTACCACGAAGTCCAAAAGCGACTGAACGAAGAAATCCTACAACTCCGCAACTTTGCCGTTGGCTACAATGACAAATTTTCGACCTCTGGCAACGACCTTCAAATCAGTGTGATTTGTTCGACTTCGGGTGGAACAGGTGCAGGAACCTTCTTGGACATTCCCTACATTATGAAAAATACAGGGCAATTGTCGAACCAAGATCGCCTGATTGCTTATTTGTTGTTCCCAGATATCTTTAAGCAGTTTTCGGGTACTCGAAATGTAGAACCGAACTGCTACGCTTCTTTTAAGGAATTGGACTTTATGTTGGAAGGACATTTGGCAGGACAATACATCGACTATGGCCGTCAGCAGCATGTGCCCATCGAAGGTGGCCCTTATGACATCGTCTTTACCGTCAACAATGTCAACAACAAAAACGATGCATACACAGAACCAACCGACCTCAATAATTTTATAGGCACAGGATTGTTTTTGTCAACAGGTATCATCTCTGAGAAGGGCGATTCTACTTGGGATAATTTGGGCAAGCAGGTGGACGACTTCTTGGCAATTGAGCAAAAAGCACCACATTATTGTAGTTTTGGTATTAGTGAATTGTACTACAATGGAAGTGTACTGTCAGAAATTTATGCCCGTAAATTGAGCTTACAAGTCATCGACCGTTTGACGGGAGGACACGAAGACTTGAGCAAATTGGTCAATGAAAAAATTGACGAGTGGGAAATCAGAGAAAACAATGATGCTGACCAAGTCATTGATGCCATCTTGAGTCGTACCTCCAAACGTTCACCAGAAACAATGGAGAAATACTCAAAGGGAGCGTCCAAAGAAATTCAAACACTCGCCACCAACTTTATCAATGCTGTGACGGACAATGCAGAAGCCAAAGCCTCAGAAGGGCAAAATGAATTGGCAACCAAGAAAATGGTGGTGATTGATGAGTACTTAGAAAACAATCTCAATAGAGAGAATGGATTGAGCTTTGTCTTAAATTTCCTCGATCAGTTTTTGGGTATGATGAACGCCCACAAAATTGAAATGGAAACCGAGAAAAAAGAATTTATAGCACAAAGAGACAAGCTTGTTGGCTCCTACAAAAACTTTGTTGCCGACATTGAAGATGCCGAAGATTCTTTCTTCTTCAAACGCTCCAAAAACATCCAATTGGCATGTGAAGATTATATGGCAGAGGTAACAAGAGAAGCCAATTTGGTACACGAAATCAAACGTAGAGAAAAAGCTTATTTGTTCTTCAACAAATTGGTTCAATACTGTGAAGAAAAGAAATTAAAATATGAAAGTCTTCGTTCCGATTTGAGCAAGGTTTATAGCGATTTCCAAGAATTTATTCAAACCCAAGAATTTAAGAAGGGAGCCACCAAACCATTTATCATCAATTTGCACGAAGATCATTTTGACAAAACCACACCTGCTCCCAATGACCTCAGCTTTGGTGATTTAATCAATACCCTCAACGAAAAAGGAATGCCGATTTCGAGTTGGTCATCGCTTAAATTGGCAGAGATTGAAGAGGTGTTGTTGGACTATACTCGCAAAAGTTCTAAGGCGCAAGTCTTTACCGACAAATCTTTGGACTCGGTGATGAATGAATTGCCGCTTGCCCGTCGTCGTCAAATCATACACGACTTAGACAGACGTGCCGAACCGCTTTGGCGTTACAACAAAAGTTACATTTTGGAAACGGCTACGATTTATTTGATCGGACTAAACAGTATGGATCAAAGCGCACTTTTTGTAGAGGAAGAAGGTCGCCAATTGGTCGATACAATTCCTGGTCGTAAATCTTATGCTGTTACCAATGAGGCGAATAGAATTTACTTCTATAAAATGGAAGCAGCGGCTCCTGCCTTTACCATTGCCAATATGCAACAATACAAACAGAAATACGACAATCAAAATGCTCGCTACGATTATCATGTAGACCGCAAATGGAGCAAGTTGATGGAGCAAATGGGCTACGACATATTCCCATCTGGCGAAGACGAAGACAATGTATTGAGTTGGGCATTGAGCAATGCTTTTGGTTTTATTGTCAAAGAGGGACGCAAGGCATATCAAATCAAATCACCACAAACGGGTTCACCTACTTCGGACTACTGGGTCAGCTTGGGTGCCGAAGATCGCAAGGAGGCATTCGACGCCTTCTCTAAGCGCAAATTCAATCGTGAAATGAACGAAATGATTGAACGCAAAATGAAAGAAATTGGAGAAGCGGAAACCAGCAACCGCCTAGAAGAATACACCTCTACCTTTATGGAACGCATCAAGGAGTTTACTTCGCTCGACGAAAAAACCATCAACTCTAGAGGCTACCAAGAGGTCAAGGCATTGATTGACAAAGAGCTTAAAACGCTACAAAATTACATCAATACTCGGAAGACGGGGTTTTAATTTGAATGACGAGTTACGAATTTAGAATTACGAATGCCTCAACTCTCATCTTTCATTTATTTTACATTCTAAAATTGAACAGGATGTGTTCAGCAATTCGTAACTCTACATTCTAAATTTATTTTGTTGCATCGTATGTGGTTCTAGGCTACGTCTTGGTCTGGTTAACCAACGCATATTTCAGGCTGCGTTTTAAAGTGCATCCTCCCGCTCATCCGACGCTTTTTTTGGATTTAAGTTACAAACTTAAATCTACTAAACTAGAAAGATGCGAGGCATTTTGAAAATGCTAGACATCAAAAAGGAAGCGTCGGATGTAGCGTAAGGAAAAAAGAAACGATACCGACAAATCAGTACGAAACTACGCCCGATTGAAGCGGTTGCCATGCAAAAGCGGAAAGCGTCCCGATTCATCGGGATTGCAAACGAAGCCTCCAACGTTCCGTTCAAAAAATCGTTTGAATCATTGTAGAGAAAATTCACGAATTTTATCCACGAAACGGGCGAATAGGATTTAAGTTGCAAACTTAAATCTAATATGTATTAATTTGGATTTAAGTTGCAAACTTAAATCTACTATGTTGCAAAAACTATGACAAAAAAAGTAAAACCAACCTTATACCTTGCATTGGGTGATGCGGCGAGCAGCATTGTCCAGCAAAATTTGCGCTTGATTGAGCAACGCAATAAATTGTTGAGCAATATTTTGTTGGACATCAGCATCAGCGATGAAGGCAAATGTTCCTCAGCATTTAAGGGCGAACAATACTTCTCTTTTAAATTCAACAACGACATTACCGAGAAGGGAGTGTTCAAGGAGAATTACGACATCTTTGTTGACAAGGAAACGAATTTTTACGATTTGATTCGCAAATCTATTTCCAACATCAATCAGTATGAGAAAAGGCGTCCTTTGGTAGAGCAAGAATATGAGATTGGAGAGCCACAAGTGGTTGTTTTTTCGAGTCTACATGGTCCTGTTGCCTCTACGCTCATCACACCGATTTTGAAGCAAATCCATAGCATCAAACAGGAGGTCAATTATTTGTATTCGGAAGTGACAGGTATTTTTATGTTGCCCGATTTATTTCATGCTATGGGCGATATGGGCAGCAACAACATCGTCATTGACTATGAAAAAGACGAAAAAATTGCCCCACGACTCAGCGACAATGCTAAGGCAGATAATCGCAAAATTGCCTATCGTCCCATTGATGCCATTGGTCGAAAATCTGTTCCATTTTTGAAGGGGGAGGATAGCTCACATAAGATTGATATACGCGATATAGACCAAGGAACATTGGGCAGTTGTTACTTTTTGGGCTTATTGGGCGGTATTGCTCGTACCCAAGCCGAATTTATCGAAAATATGATTGTCGATAATTTGGACAATACTTATACGGTCCGTTTTTACAATCAAGATGGGACAGAAAAGCATGTCACTGTTGACAATAAATTTTGGTTGGCAGAAAATGGTGTACCCATTTATTCCAATGTGTCGGACACCAATGCTGAATACATTGAGACTTGGGTAATGTTGATAGAAAAGGCTTGGGCAAAATGGCATGGTGGTTACGATCATATCGAAGGAAGCAATACAAAAAAGGAACGTTATGATATTTCGATTACAGGCAATCCTCGTTCTTATTTGGATTTAACAGTCTTAGAACGACAAGAGTTTTTTGACAAAGTTTACACCACTTTTCACCAAAACAAACAACCCATTGTTTTTGCTTCTAAAGCCGCCAAAGAGGAAGGCGATGATGAGGTATTGGAAGAAAACCACGCCTACATTTTGCAGGACATCAGCTTGCAAAATCAAACTTTAAATTTATACAATCCACACGGACACGATCATTTGTACAATTTGGATTGGTCCTACATTCAAAGACATTTTGTAGGTTTTAGTTTGTACAATTTAAAACCTCACGAAAAGGCGATCAGTCGCCGCTACAAAGAGATTAGAGACTTAGAATATTGTAGGGCATTGGCGAGTGTAACGGAGTTGGATGCAGAGCTTAATAAGTCTGAAGAAAAAGGCGTTTCGCTTTTGAATTATGTTTTCATTGTTGGAAATAAAAACAGTCGAAACATTACCCTCGGTTCTTTTGAAGATATGCTGATTAGCTTGAGCGAGTTTTCTTTGCTTTTGGTCAATGAGGGATTTGCTACCACCAATTTGGGTATACAATTGGGCGACGATATAGATGGCAAACGCAACCGCTATAGTTCGATTGGTTACAGTACTTTGTTGTATCCCGAAGAATCCTTTATCGAAGGATTAAAAGATGTTGGAAAAACCGAAATCCTGGGAGAGTTGCAGAATAATTTTAAAAATCAAAAATTTACTGCCAATACCATCGGTGCAGAGACCAATGCCTTTTTGAGTGAGCAAAAATTCGATCAATATTTGAATCGGATTCAGCAAGAAGAAGATGGTGGGAAAGATATTTATGATGTCTTTCAATTTAGTGGGAAGCGAGACCAAGATGTTCCCTTGCAAAACTTTTTGAGCGATTTAGAAAAACAGTCTGAATCTTACCAAGCACAAACCTTTAATAAGTTGGTGATTCCCAAAATTGAAAACCGCCAAAAAGCCCTTACCCAAAAACTATCTGATGACATCCGCAACAAGGTCAACAAAGAAATTGACACGCCCAATCGAGGCATTAACTTTGCACATGCCTTTACCTCTAGTTTGCTACGAGAAGATTGCGAAGCCATTAGCGGCCAAGTCATAGACGATGTAACCGATTTGCGAGACATTGAAAATGAAGTCCTACAATTTTACCGCAACCGAACCGATTTGCCACAATTAATGGCGAACAATCGGGATCAACAAAAATTGTATCAAAACAAGGAACGTTTGTTGCGCAAAACAACCAATGAACTGCAAAGATTAGAGGAAAAAATAAACAATGCACAAGATGGATCGCAATCAGATCTATCTGCTATGAATACAGAGTTTCAATCTAAACAAACAGAAAAGGACAAACTAGAGAAAGAACTAGAAAAATTAAAACAAGATTACGAATCAGGCAAACTCAAAGAGGAAAACTTAAAGCGAGAATTGGAAAGCCCTGAGTATCGTAAAACACTACGAGAAGCAGATTTGGCAAAACAACACGATGCCATAGACGAGCATCTAAAAGTATTGCAAAGTCACGAAAATACCCGCAATCAACACTTGGAGTATATAGAAGAATTGAAGAAAAAGAAAGACAAGTTTTTTAAGCGGCATATGATATTTTTGCCTTTGTTGTACTTTGGCATTCCTTCTTTGATTTTTACTTTTTTGGAGTTTTTCTACCGCCAAGAAATTGCCGAGTTCTTTGCCTCTGATGATATGAAGAATTTTAATCGAATTGAATTGTATGTTGAGTTGTTTTTATTGGGCTTGGTCGTTTATGGTATTTGGGCATTTATCAAATACCGCAAAAAAATCAAAAAGGAATGGGATGCTGCTCAAGTGGAACTCAATGATTTGAATCAAAAGAAAGTGAAGTTGTACAATGAGCATACAGCCCTACACAGCAATACTTATAAACTTCGTTTTGACCATATGTTGCACGCCAGTGCTTTTGAAGGAATAGAGGAATTGATTAAATTAACCGATCACAACAAACAAAAACTCGGCAACTTTAAAAAGGCGATTTACGATTCATATGGAGAAAGCAAAGCCGACTTGGATGGATTGCATTTTGAAAACAATTTGTTCCAAAACAGCATCATCAAAAAAGACGATGTGGGACGTTTGAAACTGCAACGCAATCTGCAAAAGTTCTTGACCGATAAAGGTGGACGTAGTTTAAAAGATTATTTTTATGCCTTTGAACAAAGCGGCAATATGAACAAAATGGAAGGCGATGTTGAAGAACATTTGTCAGAATTGTATACCAATTTGCAAGACCGTTCGGTGATGGACTTTTTGTATCGTGACGAACAATTGGTCAAGGAAGTGGCACCCAATACCCGTATCAAATTGCTCAAAGATGCCTCTGAGGTTTACATTAATTTGAAGGATTACGGAACGGGTGACCAAACTGAAGAATCCTCTAATTTGTACTGTGATAATTTTGAAGATCCCGATTCACAAAAAACCCAAGAGTTGGTCAAATCGGCTGGTTTGAACGCCCAAACGAGATTTAGTACAGGTGACAAAAACAGTGTCTCTTTGTTTAGGGCATTGAAGGGTTTCCCTGCCTTCCAAATCACACTGATGGATGAGTGTCGCACCATTATGAAAAACTATACTGAAACCAAGGAGGACTGGACAGAAACGGACTTTTATGTCAAGCCTGCTTTGGTGCAAGAAAACATTTTCCCCTCTACCCTCACCCTCGGTACTGCCACTGATGACATTCGGATTGCCTTTGCACAGGGTCGGGCATTGGGCATAGTCGAGGATGGCGATTGTTACTGTTTTAAGGGAGTAGATTTGGGTAAGACCGTTCCAGAGTCTATCAAGTATTTGCGTTCGCTCAAGGGTGAATCTATTAAAGATGAATTGTTGGAAACTGTTGAGAACCGTTTGAATGAAATACAATCACCAGAAACAAGACAAAAGACCTTTAATGAGATAAAAGATTATGTATTGGCTCGTCCCAAATTGGATGATGTGGATCGGAAGATTTTGGACAATTTGATGCGGTCTTTGGTGTAATTTATTGAAGCGTGGCGTAGGAGGATGGATAAGTGTGTAGTACCGACAAAGCATGCAAGGTAAACCAGACAGAACTGGTCTGAAACGAGGAGAGTCGCCCATAAAAAATAATCTATAAATTTGTAAATGCAAGTTTTATAGTTACTTTTAATGCAATTGTAGCTCAAAAGAATAGATTATTTCCAGCACCAAAATCCCCTTTATGATGAGACTCTTACAGTTTATTCTTTTCTATTGTTTTATATTCCTCTCTTTTGCTGATGCAAAAGCACAACAATTTTGTGGAACGGTCAAGCCAGCCAAACACCACTTCTCTACCGAAAAAAATGCCGACCCTCCTTGTCCGTTGATGTGGGAATGTTGGGGCTATGGACACAATAGTTGTGAAGACATTAATGTAGTTGGTTGTCCACATAGAATTCCATTGGCATTTCACATTGTTACAGAAACAGATGGGACTGGTGGTGTAGACGAAAGTTCAATTGACGATGATCTTGTTTTATTGAATTTAGCTGCTGGTTTAAATGGATTGAATGTCGAGTTTTATGAATGCGAGCCTAGGCGGTATATCAACAATTCTGCATTGTATAGTATTGGTATAAATGAGGATACTTTGCTTATCGCAGAATCATTTGTTCCAAATGTCATTAATGTTTATACTGTTGGCGATGTTATTGATTTAAGTGCTTTTTCCAATTTCCCAGGAGATGAGGATGCAATAGTTGTCGAAAATCAATCCATTGGCTTGGGAGTCAGTGGTCATGAATTGGGTCATTATTTTGGATTGCTTCACACCCACGAAGATTATTTTTACAAGGAAAATCCAGGAAACACTATCTACAGTATAGACTATTGTGATTGTGCACCCGATTTTATTGGAGATGGTATTAGTGACACACCTCCCGATCCCAATTTGAGTACCAATTGCCCTGGACCTGATTGTTATGTAAATGCTGCTTGTAATCCCAATTTTGGTCCAGGAGAAGGACCAAGTGTTTATATTACCAATTGTAATAACAATACAATTTCAACTGTCAATATGGGCGATTACAGTCCACTTCTAAATAATTTTATGTCCTATGTTGGTGATGCTGCTTGTTTGCCCTTTTATTTAACTGCTTGCCAAAACAACAAGATGATACAAGTGCTGCGAAGTTGTCGGAATTATTTGTGTGATGCAAGTCCTCTTGGATATTTGGCCGATACTGCCCAAGCTCGAATCAGTATTTGTGCTGGTGACAGTCTGCCTCCCATTAGTGCTATAAATGAATGTTATGAGTGGTTTGATGCTCCGACTGCTGGCACTCTTTTATTTGAGGGCGAACACTTTCAAGCTCCAACGAGTGGAACTGGTGCCATTGATACCTCTGTTCCTGGTATCTACCATTATTATGTCGCTTCGGGCAATCAAATTAATCCAGATTGTCGGCTTAAAATAGAGATTGAAGTCTTAGCAGATAATGAAGACGCCTGTTATTCTTGTGAGTTAAACATTCCGCTAAAAACTGGATGGAATTTGATTTCGAGCAATTGTATTCCCGATGAGGCAATGATGGATTCTGTGTTTTTTGATATTCGATCAGACGTCATTCAAGTTAAAGATTTGGGGGGGCTTTATATTCCTTCATTGAATCACAATTCTATTGGAGATTGGGACATCAAAAAAGGCTATTTGGTAAAGGTTAGCAACGATATTAATTTAACAATTAGAGGGAATAATAGATTGGATTTGACGACTGAATACATTCCATTGAGTACTGGATGTCATTTGATGGCATATTGGTTAGACACGACTAGCATTGATGTAGAAACTGTTTTTGAATCTATCGAAAATTCAATGATTTCGGTCAAGGACCTTGATGGCGTCTATGTTCCTGCTTTGCAAACCAATACAATGGATAGTATTGTGATTGGGACGGGTTTGAAAATAAAGATGCAGGCGGTGGATACTTTGTATTATGGGTATTGAATCTCTCCCCATTGTATTGAATCAAATAAAAAACCTCATTGTGTTTACACAATGAGGTTTTTTATTTGATTCTTCCTTTTACTTCAACTTACGCTTCAACTTAAAGCTCTCAATCTCGCTCTGAATGAGTTTTTCTACTTCCTCCGCTGAATGTCCTTTGCCCAACAGTTTCTCACGCATTTTCTCCATTTTCTTCATAAACTGCCCTTCGACTTGTAGGTCAATGTACTCTTTTTCCATACGTTTGTGTTCCTCTTTCTCTTTGCGCTTAATTTCGTCTTGGATGCGTTCTTGTTCGTGGCGCACTTTCATTTCTGCTTCTTCCTTGGCTAGGCGTTCTTTCTTTTCCTCCATACGTTGTTCACGGGCTTCTTCTCTTGCCTCACGACGTTCTTCCCTTCTTTCTTTGCGTTCTTCTCTACGTTCCTCCCGCTTTTCGATGCGTTCTTGTCTGTTTTCGATAAAGTCTTCCTTGGCGTCTCTAATTTTGTCCTTCATTTTGTCGAACAAACTCAGGATGATAAGTGGTCGATTGTTTGTTAAATTTCCCATAGTTATAAGGTATTATGTTGTGAGAATTATTTGTCGTTTATTTTGGGACGTGAGTCGTGTACAAATGTAACAAAAGGTAAAGTGAGGGTAAATCAATCCACAAAAAAAGCCCGCCAATCAATGGCGGGCTTTTTTTACAATTCTTTTATTTCTTGTTCACTTAATCCTGTCGATTCAATAATTATTTTTATATCTACTCCCAATTCTTTAAGTTTTTTGGCTGTTGCCAATGCATTTTTCTTTTCACCTCTTTTTTCACCTCTCTTTTCACCTCTTTTTTCTGCTTCTTTTGCGATTTTTTCTTTCTCATCTTCAATCATTCCAAGAATTGACCCATTCCTTGCCATCATCATTTCATAATACATTCTTTCATCTGGAGTCATTTTACTTTTATCCAACTTTTCCATTGCTTGCTCAATCCAGTCTTCCGTTAAAATCTTGGGTAGTTGGTCAATTCCTTTTATGTGCTCTAAATTTTTCATAAAATAAATAGAGTGTGACACAAATTAGTGGAAACAGTGAAAAAATGGGAGTTTAGATT
>JAHDIA010000161.1 GCA_020631035.1 Chitinophagales bacterium
ATATACATCGCCTGTTCAAAGTCGGCACAACTTCCCTCTATGTCAAACATATTGGCTCTGGCTTGTCCACGTTTGTAGTAAATACGAGGATTGCTCTGATTGATTTCGATATATTGGGTATAAGCATATTCCGCTTCTTCGTGCATAAACAACTTCATATACATTTCCCCCACTCGATCATAAGCGTGAGCATACTCAGGACGCAACCAAGCCAAGCGCATATAGTCGTCTATGGCAGCCTCATAATTCCCATAAAAATCGGCATACAAATTGCCTCTATTGGAATAGGCTTGCCAGCAACCTGGATTGAGTTCCAAGGCTCTGGTGTAGTCCTCCAGCGCACCTTCTTTGTCATCCCACCCTCCTCTAACGATGCCTCGATTGTTGTAAGCTTTGTAGTACTCAATGTCAATTTCCATACAACGCTCATAGTCGGCATAGGCCGCGTCATTGTCATTGAGTTTCATTTTGGCATTGCCTCGGTAGTTGTAAGCATCTATGTGTTTGGAGTCCATTTTAATGGCTGCATCAAAATAAGGCACTGCCTCATCGTGCTTGTTTTGTTTTTCTTTACAACGACCAGCATAATACTTGGTATTGGCAATCTTAAATTTCTTTGATTCTGCTTTAGCCAAATTGTCCAAAGACTCCTGGTATTTTTTCAAATAGTAATAACACACCCCTTTGTAGTGATAAGCTTCTCCCAGTTTACTATTTATCTTGGTAGCACGATTCAAATCGGTCAAGGCATTTTGATATTCCCCTGTTCTGGATTTGATGATGCCCCTGAGCATATAAGCCTCAGCATAGCTTTTATCCAACTGCACTGCATAAGTCAGATTTTCCTTTGCCAAACTGTAAGATTTTTTCTTGTATTGACAAAAGCCTCTGTAGTAAAATACATCTGGGCTTTCCCGACTCAATTTAACATAGGCTCTAAAATCGCTCTCAGCTTTAGGACAATTGTCTGTCTTAGCATAGGCAATACCACGTTTCAATAAGGCAGGGGCATAGGTTTCATCCAAACGCAAAATGGCTGTCATCTCTCCAACTGCTTTCTCAAAACGTTCTTGTTCAAAATAAGCCAATCCTCTATGGTATAAGCCATTCAAGTTGCTAGGATCAGACTTCAAACCGATGTTCAAATCTGCAATACCTGATTCATACCTTGTAGACTTGACATTGGCAATGCCTCTGGTCAAATAAGCCGATGAATAATTAGGGTCTATTTTAAGCAACTGATTCATATCCTGAATGGCAGAACTATAATCCCCTTTCTCTTCATAGGTAAAACCTCGATTGTACAATGCCTTGAGGTAAGTAGGATCAAGATCCAAAGCTGTATTGTAATCGGCAATGGCATCATTGTATTTTCTCAACTTACGTTTGGCATTTCCTCTATTATAATAAGCATAAGCATAGTCAACATCAATATTGATGGCTTTGTTATAGGCAATGATTGCCTTTTCATACATTCCCTTGTCTGACAATTCATTTCCTTTGTTATAGTAAACCTCTTTTTGATAGTTTGCCTCTCTACTCGAATCTACTCTCGCATAGTCCAAAAAAGACGTCTCTGTTCCCGCCCAACTGACCAGTTGAAACAGCAAGAGTTCAAAGAAAAAAACAAATAATATTTTATTTGTGGAATACATCGTCATTTTATTGCCTTAGTTTTGCTTCGATTTAGAGTATATTTGAAATAATAATAACAACTTATTTGGCATTATTGCTCAAAAATCAGACATAAAATCAAGAGCTTGGTCATTTTTTTCAATTATTAACTTTTCAAACAGTATGAACTTCCAAAATTCCCTAGATTTTGCCAAAAAAATGGATTTATACGATCCTCTCAAGAATTTTCGCCAAAAATTCTACTTACCTAGTCAAAATGGCAAATCTCAAATCTACTTTTGTGGCAATTCTTTGGGATTACAGCCCAAAAGCACCCAAGCACACATAGAACAAGAATTAAAAGACTGGCAAACACTGGGGGTTGAAGGACATTTTCATGGAAAAAATCCCTGGTACTACTACCACCATTTTGTAGAAGAAGCCTCTGCTCGCTTAGTAGGAGCAAAAAAAGATGAGGTCGTCATTATGAACAGCCTCACTGTCAACCTCCACTTGATGATGATTTCTTTTTACCGCCCTACTCCACAACGCTACAAAATTCTAATTGAGTCACCTGCCTTTCCTTCTGACCAATATGCTGTAGCCAGTCAAGCCCAAATTTATGGCTATGATCCCAAAGAGGCAATTGTTGAAGCAGTGCCAAGAGTTGGAGAAGAGACACTACGCACAGAAGACATTCTCGCACAAATCGAAGAACTGGGTGATGAACTAGCTTTGGTAATGTTTGGTGGGGTCAATTATTACACAGGACAGTTTTTTGAACTGGAAAAAATAAGCCAAGCAGCTCATAAAGTCGGTGCCAAGGTTGGGTTCGACTTGGCACATGCTGCGGGCAATGTTTTGTTAAATCTTCACGACTGGGAAGTAGACTTTGCCGTTTGGTGCTCCTACAAATACCTCAATTCGGGTCCAGGGGGAACAAGTGGAGCTTTTGTACACGAAAAACATGGCAACAATCCCAATATTCCCCGCTTGGCAGGTTGGTGGGGCAATGACGAAAAAACCCGTTTTCAAATGCCCAAGCAATTTGTTCCTCAAGCAGGAGCAGCAGGTTGGCAAATCAGCAATGCTCAAGTATTTCCAATGGCAGCCTACAAAGCCTCGCTGGAAATATTCGAAGAAGCGGGTATAGAAAATCTTCGCAAAAAAGGCGACTTGTTAACAGGATATTTAGAATTTCTAATCAATGACTTAAATCAAAGTGAAAAACAAGGCAATTTTAACATCATTACCCCCCATGACCCCAATCAACGGGGTTGTCAATTGTCGATTTTAACTGGCGAAAATGGCAAAACCTTATTTGACAAACTGACCCAGGTTGGTGTAGTTGCCGATTGGAGAGAGCCCAATGTCATTCGGGTTGCGCCCGTTCCCCTCTACAATACTTTTGAGGATGTTTGGCAGTTTGCCCATATTTTGCAAAGTTGATTTGTCATCATTTTGACACGCCTCTGATATAATGTCAAATATCTGTCATACAACTCTTTGGATATTGCATTTGTAGCTTCATTGGTTTAAGTTTGGTATTGTACCAAAGTTCAGATCAATGTTTAAATTACACTCTCAGCAATTTAAATGGCATATCTATGCCATTATTTTCTTGGCAATATTTCTTTCGAGTATACACACCAATGCCCAGAATACACTGCCAATTAATTTAGATTTTTTTGAAAAAGGAAATCTAGCACAGCAGTCAATGCCCCAAGTACCTCCAAACACTTCTATCAATCAACTGCAAAAAACACTACTGACTGCCAATCTAATCGACTCTATGATTGTCCACCGCTACAATGCTAGTGAGACTGATTCGATTCCTTACCAAAAACATTTTTACACCTATAACTCCACAGACTTACTCATAAACAAACAAGCTTATTATTGGTTAGAAGATGCCTTGATTTGGGAAGCATTTCTCTTTCAAGATTACACCTATAATACAATAGGACAACAAACATCCAGTAGTACCAATGAGTGGGACTTTGGCGAATCCAAATGGATCAATGAAGAATCACAAACGCTGTATAATGAAAATGGCAACATTACTTACCAACTAAACAATAAGCAAAAACAGGAATTCATTTATGACAACCAAGGCAATTTATCGGAACACATCTACTATAAATCTACCGATAACCAATGGGCTTTAGATTTAAAAACCACCTATGTTTATGACAACAACTACAATGTAGAAAAGAAAACTTATTTTACTTTTAACAATTCGAGCAATACTTGGACACCCATTCAAAAAGAGTTGTATACCTATGATGTATTAGAACAAAACTGTCAACTATTGCACTTCCCTTTTCCCAACAATAGCCCACCAACTTGCTCTATTGTTCCTAGTAGTAAAATTGTACAATCACACAATGGCAATACTTGGCTCAATGACTCAAAAAGAACCATAACATTTAAATCTGGTTTAATGGAAGAAATTCTAGACCATACGTGGGATACTTCTAAAAACACTTGGACCCCCAGCAAAAAACAAATGGTTTCCTACAATCAGTCTGAAACGGAAATCTTTCAACAAATCGACTTCTTTTACAATAGTTCTACTGTCGATATTTACTGGACTCCTAGTATGACCATTGAAATTGAAACAAACCTTAATTTCCAAGTAAAAAAATACATCGCTTCCAATGGACTTGGCATAGAGTTTTTGTACAATGCAGATGGTGAGGTTTATGGACACAAAGAATATGCCTCTCCAGGCTCTACTAATTATCCTATCATTAAAAGCATTTACTTTTCGTCTGAACAAGTAACTTCAATTGGGCAAATTGAAAATATAAGCACCCAAACCATTGCCTATCCCAATCCCAATCAAGGTAGCATTCAATTGACACTCCCTAGCAATGAACAAGTCTCATTCATTCAACTATATTCTTTAGATGGTCGCCTCATATTGCAAGAAAATGAGCATTCTCTTCATCTTGACTTAACCAATGTTCCTACTGGCAACTATCTATTAAAAGTACAAACCAAAGAAAACATCTATCTACAACAAATCATCAAGTTGTAGTTGGCAAAAGCAGGGCGTGAAGCGGATAGATGCAATCTTCGACGAAGGACTGCTCTCTACGATAAATACGCCTGATAGTAGCGGAAAGCTCCCCTTGCTTGGAAAATCTAACAGCTTTCAAAAAGCTGTTAGATTTTAAACCAAGCAAGGGGACTTGCAGCGGATAGCAGGGAGACACGAACCGACGAAAGCACCCAACACTCCGTCCAAATATTTATACAAATTTATTTTATCCCAACATCACTCCTTTGCTGCGAATGAAAACCCAATATCTCCTCCAAATATTTTCGATTGTTCGACAAACGAGGAATTTTATGCTGCCCTCCCAACTTACCTTTACTCTTTAACCAAGCATAAAAAGTGTTGCGTTCAACACTGTGTACAGTCGGTATTTTCAAGGCTATACTCTTGTAACGCTTTGCCTCATAATCCGAATTGACGTTTTGTAAAAACTGATCCAGATCTTTGGTAAAAGCCTCTAAGTCGGTTGGAGCTTGCTCAAACTCAATCACCCATTCGTGGCTGCCTCTTTGAGTCTCTGTCATAAATATAGGCGCGACTGTATACTCCACCACCCGACAATTGTGTTTGCTACACGCCTCCGACAATGCCCTATCCGAATTGTCTACAATTACTTCTTCGCCAAAAGCATTCAAAAAATGTTTGGTCCGTCCACTTACCTTCATCCGATAAGGATTTCTAGAAGTAAACTGAATTGTATCGCCTATCTGATATCTCCACAAACCCGAATTGGTCGAAATAATAAGGGCATAATTGGTATCCAAGTCTACCTCATCCAATTGTATTGTTTGTGGATCATCTTTGCCCACTTCACCCATTGGCATAAATTCAAAAAAGATACCATAATCCAACATCAACAACATATCATCGCTTTTGGCTTGGTCTTGCATCGCAAAAAAGCCCTCCGAAGCATTATAGGTCTGAACGTAATTGACCTTTTCGGATGGAATCAATTTCTGAAAAGAGGTTCGATAAGGCTCAAAACTAACCCCGCCGTGAATGTACAATTCAAAATTGGGCCAGACCTCATCCAAACGATCCTTACCACTTATTTCAAATATCTTTTTGATGAGTACAATCGTCCAAGTTGGTACACCTGAAATATTGCTGACATCTTTATCAATGTACTGTTCCGCCAACTTTTGAATTTTGGCTTCCCATTCGTCCATCAAAGCGATTTTTAAATCTATAGAGGTGAGATAACGACCAAGGGCAGGTATGTTTTGCAACAAAACAGCCGACAAATCCCCATAACGCATACCCTTATTCAGCTCGCTTATCTCATGACTCCCCCCCATAATAATGCCCTTACCATCAAATACTTTGGTATTGGGGTGATTGCGACAATAAAACGCCATCGTATCTCGCCCAGCTTGATAATGACAACGTTTGAGTGCTTCTTGACTGATAGGAATAAATTTGCTTTTGTCACTAGTGGTTCCCGACGACTTGGCAAACCACTTAATGGTTGATGGCCAAAGCACATTCTGTTTGCCATTCATCAAGGTATCAATATAAGGCTTAAAGGTTTCGTAAGTGCGTATGGGAACGCTCTTTTTAAAATCGGCTATGGTTTTGAGTTGGGAAAAATGATGTTCTTTACCAAAGTCGGTATTTTGAGCAGAACGCAGTAAATTTTTTAAGGTTTTTTCTTGAATGCTCGAAGCATTGTCCCAATATTGTTCTATTTGCTTGAATCGTTTGCTGATGAACCAAGTAACAACTGATTGTACAATAGACATAGCGCATAGGGTTTGGTGGCGTTTTACATATATAATACAATTTCGTCAATCCAACAAGCTAGGGACATAAAATTTTGCCCCCTAATGTTCATACAAGCTGAACTTAAAATTCAAAACCCAAATCTTCAGTCTCGAATCTTCAGTCTTGAATTTTCAATTCCTTACCCCATCACCTTCCGCTTCAATTCAAAATGCTGCCCAATGTACAACTCCCTTACCCGATCATTGGCACACAGTTCTTCAGGTGTTCCTTCTTCCAACAAATTCCCTTCATACAAAAGATAGGCTCTATCTATAATAGAAAGCGTTTCTTGAACATTGTGGTCAGTAATCAACACCCCTATGTTCTTGTACTTTAGCTTCCAGACAATGGACTGAATGTCCTCCACCGCAATTGGATCGACTCCTGCAAAAGGTTCATCTAATAAAACAAACTTGGGATTAACCGCCAAAGCCCTTGCAATTTCAGTTCTTCTACGTTCTCCACCCGACAGTACATTCCCCATACTTTTGCGAACATGTTGCAATCCAAATTCGTTTAGCAGTTCTTCCAGTTTGTCCCTTTGTTCGTGCCTAGACAACTTGGTCATTTCCAATACTGCCCGAATATTGTCTTCTACACTCAAATGGCGAAACACAGAGGCTTCTTGTGGCAGATACCCCAAACCTTTTTGCGCTCGTTTGTACATGGGTTGCTTGGTAATTTCTTGCTCATCCAAAAAGACTTTGCCCGCATCGGGCTTTATCAGTCCTACAACCATATAAAAAGAGGTCGTTTTACCAGCTCCATTGGGACCAAGTAAGCCCACAATTTCTCCTTGGCTCACTTTAATAGAAACCTCATTGACAACGGTTCTGCCCTTGTATCTTTTAACCAATTTTTCTGAACGGAGTATCATTTTTTTTGACAAGTGTTTTTACTTTATTTATACGGAATATTGAAGGCTTCGTTTGCAATGTGTGTCCCAGCTATCAGTCATACATGGTATGTACTTCTATCTGGCGTATTTGGCATGTTCAGCCCTTCGTCGCAACTGTATCTATTTACCAATAGATGATTGCCTGTCGAAATCAAAACGCAAAAAAACTTCTTAGGTGGTCTATGTCATTCGACTACCCAAGAAGTTTTACACTCTTTAACCATTGTTAATTTATTTTCAATCATTAACCGAAGCTGCACCAACAGAACCAATGGTGTCACCTTCCTCCTCTTCAGTTGGATTATCTGAGGCAGCTTCTCCATTAAGGGGAGTCAATTCAGGCTCGGATTGTTTTTTTTTTATGTCTTTAATGGTCAATTGCAAACTTCTATTGCCTTTCCATTCATTCAGGCTCAAGCTATAACAAATATCAAAAGGACCATTTTTTACCAAATCTGCTTTAGGAGACAAATTAAAAGCAATTCCTTTGATTGTACAATCAGCACTAGCAGCCTCTATCCTAAGATGTCTGTCATCTTGTCCTACTACCGATGAATTACCAGTATCCTGTAAATTTCTAGACGCAAAAATAGGCTTGAGATTACTCGGACCAAATGGCGCAAATTGTCGAATGATTTTGTAGAAATTGAGGGTCAAATAGCGTACATCCAATTCCGCATCGACTTTTACTTCAGGCGTCAACAACTGTTCCTCTATACTCCCCACAACAACCTTCTCAAATTTATCAATAAACTGAGGAATATTGTCTTTTCTAATCGTCAATCCAGCCGCATATTTATGCCCGCCAAATTGCTCTAATAAATCACTACAGGCCTCAATTGCATTATAAATATCAAAACCAGCAACCGAACGTGCCGAACCAGCCGCATACAAATCGTCGGAGTCTGTCAAAATGATAGAAGGTTTGTAAAAATTCTCAATCATTCTCGAAGCCACAATCCCAATGACACCTTTGTGCCAACCAGGATTATACAAGACTACAGACTTTTTGTCCAATAGTATATCACTGGAGCGAACCATAATCAATGCTTCCTCAGTAATAGACTTATCTATTTCTCTTCGTTCTGTGTTCTGTACATCCAATACATCTGCATTCACTACAGCCGTAGAATTCTCTTTAGAAGTCAACAGCTTAACAGCCGCTTTTCCACTATCCATTCTACCCGCTGCATTGATTCTAGGGGCAATGTAAAAAACGATGTCAGAAATTTCGATTGGTTTCTTGGCGTTACTCAATTCGATGAGTGAGCGCAAACCAGGGCGGGGAGCTCCATTGAGCTTGATGAGTCCGAAGTGTGCCAACACCCGATTTTCGCCAGTAATAGGCACAATATCGGCAGCAATACTGACCACAACCAAATCAAGCAAAGACCGTACCTTTTCAAAAGGTATTTGACTTTTCTGAGCAAAAGCTTGAACCAATTTAAAGCCAATTCCACAACCCGTCAATTCGGTATAGGGATAAGTACAATCTTCCCTTTTTGGATCTAAAACGGCATATGCTTTAGGAAGTTCATCACCAGGTCGGTGGTGGTCACAAATGACAAAATCTATGCCTCTACGAGAAGCATAGTCAACTTTATCAATGGCTTTAATGCCACAATCAAGGGCTACAATTAGGGTAATACCCGATTCTACTGCATAGTCGATCCCCTGAAAAGATATGCCATATCCTTCAGTATAACGATCAGGAATATAATATTCTACATTGTAGTAATATTCCTTGATAAAGCCATAAAGCAGTGATACGGCTGTGGTGCCATCCACGTCATAATCACCATAAACCAGAATTCTCTCATTGCCCTTCATAGCCATTTCTAATCTTTCAACGGCTTTGTCCATGTCCTTCATCAGGAATGGGTCGTGCAAATTCTGCAAACTGGGGCGAAAAAAATTTTTCGCATCTTCATATGTCTTAATTCCTCTTTTTACCAATAAGTCACATAAAATTCTGCTTACTTTTAGTTCATTTTGTAAATTGGTTATGGCTTCTTCATCAGACTCTGCAAAAATCCATCTCTTTTCCATTATATGTTTAGTTATTATTTTCTTTACCTATCCTATTTTTATGGAGAAGGGTCTTTTATATGACATTCACACTTCAAGTTCTCAACTTTTCAACCCCTATAATATTATAAATACAATTTCTATGATTTAGGTTCATTTTCTAATTCATAGCTTACAAATATTAGATTAAAACCCTTATTTACCTTAGTAATATTTGTAAAAAATAGGATAAACTATATGCGTCAAAAATCATTCCCATCTATCACCTTGCTAATATAAGAAATAATATACAATTTACATTTTAGAAATGTAAATTGTATATATCTTTTAACAAAAAACCGCAAATCAGCACTAAAGCCAATTTGCGGTTGATAAGTTTTTATTTTTGTTGCTAATTTTCTAAACCTTATTTTTAGTATTTTCCATTGTCATCCAAATCAAACAATAGTGAGAATCTAAGTGTATTTTCCAATGGATTAGCAGTGGTTTTTCTTGAGGTTGGAACCAAATAAGAAAAATTAAGTCCAAATATACTATATCTCAAACCAAGCCCCACTGTCAAATATTGGCGATTACCTTTGCGAGCATGCTCGTGAAAATAACCTGCTCTTACAGCAAATTGCTGGTTGTACCAATACTCAGCTCCAACAGAGTACATCAACTCACGCATTTCTTCACTAAACCCACCAGGAGCATCTGTAAATGAGCCAAACATCCCACTGAACAAAGATTTTTCACGGTGATCTGGTATACCATCCTCCCCTGATTCATCAACATCAGCAGGTGTAGGTACCATCAATTTATTAATATCAGCAGAAACCATAATGGCATTGTAATCATCTATAGCCAATTGATAAGCAGCTCCAATACCCAAATTGATCGGAATAAAATCTTTTACTTTTTCTTGAGTATAAGATACTTTGTTACCAATATTTGTCAATGCTGCTCCTATACGTATGTTGGCATCCTTACCATTCACATACATATCATTGTTATAGGTAAATGACAAATCTGCTGCTACAGCATTGGCAGCATTGATTTCACCACTCGTTGTAGTGCTTTGACCCTTTGCCAAATTAGAATAAACATATTTTAAGGTCAAACCAGCCGAAACATTTTCAGATAGTTTACGGGCATATCCCAAATCTACTGCAAGTTCGTGCGGATTAAACTCGTTGAGTTCTATACCTGCCTCATT
>JAHDIA010000162.1:0-4687 GCA_020631035.1 Chitinophagales bacterium
TGATATGGGCATTGATGATTTTTATTTTACAAGTTTTATCAATTCCTTAAACTCTTTTTCTTGACGTATATTGTCGATGCTATCATCGGTATTGAGCCATTCGAGATCATTGTAGCCTAGTTCTATGGCTTTTTTTAGATTGAGTAGAGCTGCTTCTTTTTGGTTTTGTAGGGCATAATACATTGCCCAGTTTTGGTAGGTGTATAGATCTTGAGGGTATAGTTTCTCATATTGAGCAAAAGCTTCTTTTGCTTCTCCAAACTGCATGTTTCTAACATAGGCTTTGCCAATCCGTTCGTAGTAAAACTTTCTATCAATATCAGGAAATACTTCTATTGTTTTTAGATAAGCTTCAATGGCTTTGTCATATTCTTGTAAATAATAATGGCACAAGCCCATGACTGCTTGTACATTGAAAATATTTAAGTATTCTATACTATTAACTTCATTGAGCACTTGTAGAGCTAACTCATATTCTTCATTATCAAAATGCATAAGTGACTTCTCTTCATAAATTGTAAACAATGCCAATGCTGATTTTTGTACATTGGGGTGATCCACAGGCAAGCTTAACAGTAAGATGTCAATTGCTTTTTTCTTATATTTTATTGCTTCATCATAGTTTTTTAAACCATGGTGAATTGATGAAAGGTTGTTATAAGATGGAGCAAAATTAGGGTGATTCGGTCTAAGAGATTTTTCCTGAATATCAATTGCGTTTGATTGATATTCCATAGCCTTGCGATAGTTCTCTAAATCTATGTAGATTAAAGCCATATTAGAATAAACAGTTGCCAAGCTAGGGTGATTGGGTTCAAATGTTGACTCCATAATTTCCTTGGATTTTAATCCATAGGTCAATGCTTTTTCAGTTTCCCCTAGTTCTAAATATTTAAAGGAGGTATTGTTGTAAATTTTAGCTAAATCAGGATGGTTTGGCTCAAAAATATGTTCGGCTATTTCTAAAGCTTTTGTCTGAGAAGCCAAAGCTTTGTCCTTTTCTTGCAAAGCTATATAAGTAGAGGCAATGTTGTTATAAGTTCCCATAGTATTGGGATGATTCATAGGCAATATTGCTTCTTCTTTTTTGAGGACATCTAATTGTAGATCTAAAGCTTTTTGATAATCTCCTAAATCAAAATAAATATTGGCAAGCTTATCATCTGCTAAGAGCAAGTCAGGGTGATTTTTTGGTAAAACAGCTTCTTTGATTTCTATGTTTTGTAATTGATAATGTAGGGCTGTATCGTATTGACCAAGTCTTTGGTAATTGCCAGACAGCACACTATAGGCATTGGCTAAATCTGGATGTTCTTTAGAATGTGTTTTTTCTAGTATTTTTAGTCCTTTTAAGTTGTACTCCAAAGCTTTTTCATGTTTCCCAAAATCAGAATGAACCAAAGCAAGATTCATATAGGCAATTGCCAATTCTGGGTGTTCTAATTGAAAGTGTTGTTTGAGTATTTCTAAAGCTTGGGTTTGATGTTTTAATGCATCTTGATAAAATCCCAATTCTCTATAAATTAATGCTAGGTTGTTGTGAAATACCGCAAAACTAGGATGGTTTGCTTCAAAAAAACTTTGTTGGATTTCCAAGGCCTGTTGTTGAAAGGCTAAAGCTTCTTTATAATTGCCTAAATTTCTATGTGTGTTCGCAAGACTGTTTAAAAGTATGGCTGAATTAGGATGCTTGAATGCAAAGGTCTCCTGCTCAGTTGTCAGTGCTTGTTGGTAATATGCTAAAGCTTGTTGGTAATCTCCTAAAGCATCGTGAATTAGACCAGCATTGTTAAAGCTTGTAAATAAATTAAGTTTGTCTTTAGAAGTATATTCTTGATGAATGTCTAGGGCCCTGTTGATATAATCTAATGCCTTTTGGTAATCCCCTAAGTGAAGATGAATTATTGCCATATTGTTATAAGCTAGAGCTAGTTCGTCTGTATTGGATGTAGAGGTGTTTTCTTGGAAATCCATCGCTTTTTTTTGAAAATCTAAAGCTTCATTATACTTGCCCATATCTTGATAAGTACCAGCAATATTATTGTATGAAGTCGCTATTTCTGATTGATTGGGTCGTATTGTAGATTCTTGCATTTCAATATTTTTTAAATGCAAATCTTGTGCTTTTTGGGATTCTCCCAAATGTTCATAAGCTATGGCAATATTGTTGTAGGTTGGGGTTAATGAAACAAATTGTGAATTGCCATAATACTGATAAATAAATGCTTTTGTATCATATTCTAAAGCTCTTTGATATTCTCCAAAAAATCTTAGTTTTTCAGCAATGTTTTGATATAGTTGGGTGAAGGAATTGTACTGGGAATGAATCAAAGCATTTTGGATCGTTACTGATTTTTCTAAGTTTGTCAAAGCCTCTTGATATTTCCCAATATGTAATAGGTTGCTTCCTAATTCGTTGTAAAATCTTGATAATTCAGACTTATTTAAATTATTGTCTTCATATATTTTGATGAGTTGAGCATAACAATCAATGACCTCTGTATATTGAAATTTAGCTTTAAGTATGTTGATTCGGAGTTGATAGGCTGTTATAGTAGCTTGTATTATTTGTTTGCCTTTTTGTATATCAGCCAAACCTTTATTATATGCAGCATCAATTTTTGCTCGGTCTAAGATGAGGAGGGCAGTTTCAACATCTTCTTCCTCTTCTATTTTTTGAATGGCATTTTTGACCATTTCCGAGGCATTGTCTTTGTTGATAGAAGCAATGTATTCTGCTTGTTCTTGGATTTTTTCTAAAGCGGTATTCTTGTCTTTTTGAAGCTGTGTTTTTTGATTCTGTAAATCGTTTATTTGTTGTAATAAAATACGTCTTTCTTCAGCAAAACTTTCATCTTCAACTAAACGATCTATTTGCTGATTGAGTTGTGCTATTTGTTGATTGAGTTTGTTAACTTGGTTTTGGTAAGTATTGTTGTTTGAATTTTCTAAAATATTGTAGTAGCGTAGGGCCGCTTTGTCTCTTTCCCCCAATAGGCAAACCGTAATTTCTAAAGGATGGTCATTGGGGTTTTTAGGCAATGTACATTCTAGTTGATCTTGGTTGACTATTTCGTATCCTTTTTCTCCTAAGTTGGGTATTACTGTTACAACTTGCCCAATTTGTTTGTTGGGAAAACAAAGCGTAAACTTTCCATTGCTATTGGTATAGACAGTGCTTGCCCCAAAGGCATTTATTTGGACATTGGAGATGGTTTGCCCACCACTGTTTTGTAGTAAGACAATTCCAAGAAGCTTGCTGCCATGTTCACAGTTTTGTGCTTGAATGATACTATTAGAGAAATACAAAAGTAGTAGCGAAAGTAGGGATAGTCTGTTCATTGTCATTGTTGCTTTATAGTATTTACTTTCTCTAAGCGAATGTCGGCATCGGTAGAATTGGGGGTGAAGGGTTCAGAATAAGGATCATAGCCTTCTTTCCGAATTTGTAGTTGGTAAGTATCGCCTTCTTTTTTTATGCGCATATGGGGCGGAAGGACAATTTCAAATATGCCATCTTCATTGGTATAGACCTTGGCGTCGTTGTTGATGTGTACTTCGGCTCCTTCTATAAATTCCTGGCTAGCTTTGTCGCTTACCCTACCTTTGATGGTTCCAAGACTAGCATCTTTTTCAACAATTAATGTGATGGCGTTTCCTGTAAAAGTATATTGCTTTTTGGGATTGACCAATCTATATCCTCTTGCATCTAAGCCAATGGTAAAAGTACTGTCTTTGTATAAAACTGGTATGTCATCAATGTCAACCTTGCCATTGGATTGTATGTCACCTGGAATGGTACTCTTACCAATATTGATGTTTAGTTTTCCATTTTCTATTGTAGGAGGATTGTTGTTTTGATTCAATAGAGAAATATCTAGGTCTAAAGGTTGTGGGAGAGTAGTTTGAGGTGTCCAAGGATTGAATACAAACCACAAACCGACAAGAGAGGCAATACTTCCCAGAAAACCTATCCAAGCAAATAAGTGTTTTGTTTGTTTAGACTTTGTTTGTGGTGGGTTCGGTGGTGTACCATTTCCACTTGTTTGTTGGGGTGTATTATTTGGTGGAGGTGGGGGAGTATTGGAATTGGAGGACTGTTGCAAGGTCTTATTAGCATTGTTCGTATTTTGTGAATTGGTGTTGGGCGTTTGAACATTCTTGCTTGTAGAGGTATGATTATTCTTTGTAGAAGCATTATCATTGGCTACTTGATTATTAGGATAAGTTTGTTTATTTGTTTTCGGTGGAGGGGTTTGGAAAGTGCTTTCTCTTTTGATGAGTGAGAGTAAATCAGCTACAATTTGGTTGCGGGTGATGTTTTCTTGTTCGTAGCTAAGTACACCGAATATTTTATTGTCTTTTAATTGATTGTAACGTGCAGCAATGGCATCCACTTGTAATAGAGTAGTTGCAGGTAAGTTTTCTTGTTTTAAGGCTGCTAGACATTCTTGTAGTCTATTGGCTCTAATTAGGTCTTTTAGGTAGTCAGGATTTTGCATTTGGGGTGATGCGCTTTGTTTACTCTAATATAGTGAAAATTTTGATAACTTGTAATTGCTTGAATGAGTTGAATGGGTAATTGGGTTGACTGAGTTAATTGGGTTGACTGGGTTGACTGGGTTGAATGAGTTAATTGGGTTAATTGGGTTGACTGGGTTGACTGGGTTGAATGAGTTAATTGGGT
>JAHDIA010000162.1:4697-9846 GCA_020631035.1 Chitinophagales bacterium
TGCCATAAATGCTATTTCCCTAGGTTGCACACAGTGCGGTTTCCTCACTGGATTGATGGTTTTATTGGCCTTTGCGGATTCTATGACGCACTCGACCACAATAAGATTCTATAACTCATAATTAAAAAAAAAGGCGTTGGATCAGATTGTAATTTAACTATGAAAACCCCACTTAAATAGGGATACTTTCCATCTCCAAAATGGGGTTAAATTACAGTCTGGGATGAGCGGGAGGATGCACCTTGGTACGTAGCCCAAAGCATGCGTTGGTTAACCAGAGTGAACGTAGCCATGAAAGATGTGCGTTGCACCATAAAATTAAAAAAAACGTTCAGCCACAAGTGACTGAACGTTTACTGCTATCTACTATGAAATAAATTGGAAGTTAAATTTTGATTGTTGTTTAAATCGGATCAGTATTTAAATCTAAGTTGTTGATGGCATTGGAAATTTCGTAACCCAAGCGCAAGCCCTCTGTACAATCCATTCGGATGTGGACACCAAGTGGAATACGGGAATAGGCGTTCTCTGCTGCCATCTGTTCAAAGCTGCTAAAGTTACGGGGCGTTCCTCTAAATTCGGTTCTGCCTTCGTGTGAACGATCGGTAAAATTGGTCGAGTTGCCAAAGTAGTCGATGAATACGCCAGCCGCTGCGGAAGCAAAACAAGAGTGACCAGAGGGATAACCTGGGAAGCTCGGATTGGGCCAGTAAACCAAGCGATACAAATTGGTTTGGAATTCAGGATCAATGTGTTCGTGTATGAAAACATTGGGGCGCATTACCATATAATCGTATTTGTATTTCCAAGTCGAAACAGCTGCGTCATTGAGTGAGAAGCCTAGTTTTAGGTACAAACTAAGTGTCGCAGCTAAATCCAAATCGTATTGTTCGATCAATTGATTGGCAATGGAAAACTGTCTGGCAGGAGGACTAAACATAACATTCTCAACATCGTCACTCCAAAACTCGGCTATCCAAAGTTGTTCGCCATCTTCCGCCTTTGCTTGGTTGTTGGCATTGTATACCTCCATCATTTCGGCAAAGTAAGGGCTGTTTGGATTTTCATTATATGGAATGGGTGGAACCGTCGAAGTTTCTTCAGGAGCAATTACAAAAGTTCGCACAGAACCCCAGTAAGGAAACAAAGCTCTTTCGGGATCGGCAGAGTAGGTCCAGTAACCTTCGCCTGTTGGTGGCTCATAGGAATTGGGTTGAGGCTCTAGTATCTGTGCCTCAGCCGTTTGATCGGTCTGGCTGTACTGAATCACTTTATTGGCGACATATCTTCCCCATTTCTTGGAGTCTTCTACGACACGATTGGGGACATTGTTGGAGAGTTGATCTTCCAAATTGTCTTCTAATTCGTCTATTTGCGATCTGAGATTATTGGGCAAATTGATGAGGAAGTGATCCAATGTTTTGGAGAAGGATTCATTGAGGGCAATTTCCCAATTGATGTTGTTCTCTAGTTTGTTGGGATTGATTTGTAATCCTGCTAAACGTTCTGTGTTGGAGGCAAAGCCTTGCATCCCTGGTACGGCCGTTTCATAACTCGCCAAGTAAATGTAAGCCAAGGCTCTGGCACTGGCATTGGGACGCATTCCTGTTGCATAACGTTCGAGTCCTAAAAGCAGCTCAGTCCAAACTTCTACGATTTCATTATCAAGTGAGGCAACATTGGGAGAATTGTTGTTTCCACCACCAGGACCACCGTTTCCAGGACCACCATTTCCACCACCAGGTCCACCATTGCCCAGTCGGTTGTCATCATTGATACCCACCAATGTGGCAGTATTGGTATCAGTGGTTTCTAAAATATCTTGTTCTTTTTCGCAGCTTTGAAAAATGAGGGCGAGACATACAAAGGCATAAAACATTAACTTACTACTTCTCATTACATTCTGTTTTTGTTGATGAAAAAAATTAAGTAAAATGCATTAAATAAGTTGATTTAATCACTCTATCGGACCGCTGATGCGGTTATTTATTTCATTTTACTAAGCACTTCAAACAAAAAATTGAATCGGCCGATCAATTTCTATATCTAAAAGAATGTAAAGGTTTGTTCGTATATAAATTTCTTGTGTTTTATGAAATAAAGGGAATAGCCTAACTTTAAGTGCAAGGGGTCAAAGGATGCTACTCCCTTTTTGTTTCCTCAAAGATGCACTAAGTTGTTAAAAAATGCCAAATCAATTGGACTGAATGGGGGAAATTGGAGGATGAATGGGGGGAATTGGTAGATGGTCTATAATCCATCTACCAATTGATTGCCCACAGCGCAAGGATTAAAAGCCCGCATACTGGATTCCAGTCAAGCGATGCATTTCATAATCAAATGTACTAAGATCGTTTTTGTTGAATTTTTTGATGTCATCATAGCCACAAGCACGGGCAACCACTTTGAGGAGGTTGTTGCTGGCAGTAAAGAAGTTGTACAACTGTTCGGCAGATTGCTCAATGTCCAGTCGGTTGCGGAGGTGTTCTTTTTGGGTGGCGATTCCTACAGGACAGTTATTGGTATGACAGGCACGCATTCCCAAACAACCAATGGCTTGTATGGCTGAATTGGCAACAGCGATGGCATCGGCTCCCAACATTAGAGCTTTGGCAAAATCACCAGCAACTCGCAAACCGCCTGTGATAACTAGGCTAACATCTTTTGCCTCGGCTTGGTCGAGGTGACGGCGCGCTCTTGCTAGAGCTGGAATGGTGGGTACATTGATGTTGTTGCGGAGAATGCTTGGAGCAGCACCTGTTCCGCCCCCACGTCCATCGAGTATGATGTAATCGGCACCTGCTTCAAGGGCGAAGTCAATGTCTTTTTCTATATGGCTAGCGGCTATTTTGTAGCCAATGGGAATTCCGCCGCTAATATCTCGAACCTTTTCAGCAAACTCTTTAAATTCTGCTATTGTTTTAAGGAATGGGAAGGTAGCAGGACTGATGGCCGCTTGTCCAGCAGTAAGGCCCCTCACTGCGGCAATTTCAGGGGTAACTTTGTGGCCAGGCAAATGGCCACCTGTACCCGTTTTGGCTCCTTGTCCTCCCTTGAAATGGAAGGCTTGTACTTTTTTGATTTTGTCCCACGAAAAACCGAAGGCACCCGATGCCAATTCATAGAAGTATTTGCTATTGTTGTCTTGTTCTTCAGGTAACATTCCACCTTCACCCGAACAAATACCTGTTCCTGCCTTGTGCGCTCCTATGGAAAGGGCAATTTTGGCTTCTCTGGACAAAGAACCAAAACTCATATCAGAAACAAAGATGGGCATATCTAGAATAAGCGGACGATAAGCCTTGGGACCAATGACCACTTGGGTTTTAACCTCATCATCATCCATCAGTGGTTTGGTGGCAAGTTGGGCGGGTAAAAACTGAATGTTTTCCCATTTGGGTAGGGTGTTGCGGTCAACGCCCATTGATTGGGACGGTCCGTGATGCCCTGTTTTGCTCAAGCCATTTTGTGCTAGTTCGTGGATATAGTTGTTGTAAGGTTCGGTGTTTTCGGGATGTGTATCTTGGTAGGCTCCAAGGTATTCTTCACGTTGGAAAGGTTGTGGGTGGAATTGCTCAAAGGCGACTATCTCTGCTCGGTCTACATAGATTTCACCATCTTTGATGGCAGCTTTGAATTTGTATAGTTTTTCCTCATTGTTGTATTCGCTAATGCCTGTATCTATTCGATAATCCCAATTGTGTAGGCCACAAATGAGGTTATTGCCTTCTATATATCCATCGCTCATCATGGCTCCTCTGTGAAGACATCTGCCATATAATACAGAGACATTGTTCTCATAGCGAAAATAGACCAAATCAGTATTTTCTACAAGAGCGTGGTAGGGTTCACGGTTTTCTAACTGGCTAAAAGTAGCTACTCTGACGGGCTCAAATAGTTCCTCATAGAGGTTGTTGCGAGTGTTGAGGGTGTTGGTCATAATTGTTTAGTTTAACAAGATTATTGCTCTAAATGGGTAAAGCAAACAATGAGACATTGATTGGTTTTCATAAATTTACCATTGCTAATGGTCTTGTAAAATAAAGCAGAATTTGTGAGAAAATGTGGAAATCGAACAAAAATATACTCAAGTACATAAATGCGACAATGTATTGGTTTGGGTTTTTGATTTATTTTTTTAAATTTGCAGCTTAATTTTTAAACAATAATCAATTTATATCACAATGGGAAAAGGAGATAAAAGAACAAAAAGAGGTAAAATTGCCCGAGGATCTTATGGTAAATCAAGACCTCACAAACAAAAAAATGGCTATCCTGCTGCAACAGCACCTAAGAAAGAGGAAGAAAAAGAAGCAGTTGAAGCAAACGAAGAATAAAAAAAAGGGATGAGATTCATAAGAATTCATCCCTTTCCTTTTTGTTCTATATTGCGTATTTTTTAAATGACAGGCGTAGGCTACAGTTTCAATTGAACAAGCCCTGAGCTTGCCAAAGGGCACATCCCTAAACCAAAGTGTTTACATTGTTCAAATCCTCAAAAGCTTGTTTCAAGCGAGCAACAAATGACTCTTCGCCCACTCTTAGCCATTTTCTAGGGTCGTATTTTTTCTTATTGGGTTTGTCTGCTCCTTCTGGATTGCCAATTTGGCTTTGCAAATAAGCAGCGTTGGCGTCAAAGTATTCTCTCACTCCCTTGCAGAATGCCCACTGTAAATCAGTGTCAATGTTCATTTTGACCACACCATAAGAAATCGCCTCACGAATTTCTTCTACAGATGAACCAGAACCACCGTGGAATACAAAATCAATTGGATTGGCATCCGTGCCAAATTTCTCTTGAACGTGCGCTTGAGAATTTTTCAAAATGATTGGTGTCAATTGAACATTCCCTGGCTTATATACACCATGTACATTACCAAATGCAGCAGCCACAGTAAAACGGTCACTTACTTTCATCAACTCTTCATAGGCATAAGCTACCTCCTCTGGTTGAGTGTACAATTTAGAACTATCAACATCTGTATTGTCTACACCATCTTCCTCACCACCTGTTACACCCAATTCGATTTCCAATGACATATCAAGTTTGCTCATGCGCTCTAGATATCTCTTGCAAATTTCGATGTTTTCTTCAATGGGTTCCTCTGACAAGTCCAACATATGAGAAGAGAACAAAGGACGACCATGT
>JAHDIA010000162.1:9856-10474 GCA_020631035.1 Chitinophagales bacterium
ACCAAAATCCAACATACCATCTACCCAAGGAAGCAATTTCTTGGCGCAGTGGTCGGTGTGTAATATAACAGTAGCACCATATTTTTCAGCCATAAAATTGACATGCATAGCTCCAGAAATAGAACCAGCAATGGAACCAAATTGGTTTTCATTGGAAAGCCCTTTACCAGCGAAAAAGTGACCACCACCATTGGAAAATTGGATGATGACAGGAGCATTTACCTCTCTGGCTGTTTCCATTACAGCATTGACAGAATCGGTTCCTACAACATTGGCAGCAGGAAGGGCAAAGTTTTTCTCTTTTGCTAATCTGTAAATGGCTTGCATGCTGTCACCAGTTGCAACTCCAGCTTTGAACGTAGTTTCTGTTAAACTCATTTTTTGCGATTATATGAAAGATTATTTATTTGTGTTTAGTGAAAATTGGGTGTGTTACATTCCTGTTTTAAAATTTGTCTGCAAAATTAAGGAATTTCTTAAACATAAGGCTCATCTAATATTATCATACTGTTAAATACATTGTTGATTGTTTTTTTATTGGGATTGGGAGCAAAGGTTTGGGTGCTTCGCTCCCCTTAATGCCTTAATGTTTATTGTATAAAAACCATTAAGAAATTA
>JAHDIA010000163.1 GCA_020631035.1 Chitinophagales bacterium
ACGAGGGTATACATAAATATCGTAATTGCTTGTCAGTTCTTCACTACTCTTCCATTTATGCAAACCTTCGAGATTATCCCCTCCCATAATGATGCAAAAATGGTATTCAGGATACTTTTTTTCTAAAAATTTCAGCGTATCTATCGTATAGGAAGGTTTTGGCAGCTCAAATTCGACATCGCTTCCTTTTATACCTAGATTTCCTTCTGTAGCAATTTGGACCATTTCCAGCCTTGCATGATGGTCTAAAAGACCTTTTTTCTGCTTAAATGGGTTTTGTGGAGATACAACCATCCATACTTCGTCTATACTGGATAATTCTAAAATGCTTTCGGCAATAATCAAATGTCCTATGTGTATGGGGTTAAAGGAGCCAAAATATAGTCCTATCTTTTTCATACCCTAAAAATACGTTATCTATCTCAAATGGTTGGACACTCCCCTATTCTAGCCCTTTATTTTCCCATATTTAGCTATGTTCCATGTGGAACATAGTCCAATCTCAATACACTCAAAAAGATTTATCCTTAAAATTGTTCTACGTGGAACATTCTCCAATCTTAATATGCTCCAAATATTCATCCTTGAAATTGTTCTACGTGGAACATTATTTCATTTTGGACGAGATAATGAGAAAATTCGTGAATTTTCTCTACTGGAAAAATAAAATCTGGAATTCCATATGATTATCAAGCAAGCTGACATTTCTGCTTGCCTACAATATTTCATTGCTTTCATAAAGTTTGTTTCACCTTCTAATTTTATTAGATGTTCCACGTGGAACATGCTGAGTTGTCCCTTCGACAGACTCAGGAAGCGGTTTTTAGACAAAATCTGACAAGAAGCCCCTTCGACAAGCTCAGCGAGCGATTTTAGATAAAATCTGATAAAAAACACATTCGACAGGCTCAGCGAGCGATTTTAGATAAAATCTGATAAGAAACACATTCGACAAGCTCAGCGAGCAATATGCTATGGCTAAAGAAATGGTCAAAGAATGATTAAAATCAAAAATATCAATCATCCTTGAGCTTGTTGCGGAAAAAAATTTTCTTGAAAAGATAACCTGCATATTTTGATTGTCTCAAAGAATGAAAGGTCTTGAGTTTACCCAAATTTACCCAAGCTTGCTGAAATTTCCTTGAGCTTATCTAAGGGCATATTCTTTATAAAATAAGCTTACAAAGAATAAAAAATCTTTTGTGGATAAGTTATAAGCAAAAGTTCTTCAAATCATGTAAACCATGACTCTTGTCCTCGCAATACTTTTTACACATTTTTAAATACCATTGTGGATAAACTTATCTAAAACCTTCTAAACTCCCCTATTTACTTGGGGTATAAGCCCCTTAAAGTTGTACACATTTGTTTTCCACTTTGTGGATAAGTGATTTTTTTCGCATTTTAGATCATGTTCCACGTGGAACAAAAGTTATACACATTTTGTAAAAAAGACTGTGGATAATCCATGCAGATGATTTTAATTGAACTATCTAAAATTGAATATTGTTCCACGTGGAACATGGGTTCAAATACAATTTGTCTTTGTAAAACCTTATACTAGGATTGAGTCAGTTTGCACTCTATTCTTAATCTGAATTATCGTAACTTTGTAATAACTGAAAGTGAAATAAGATGTTTAAAGAATATGATGTAATTGTTGTTGGTGGTGGACATGCAGGATGTGAAGCTGCCGCCGCTGCTGCCAATTTGGGATCTTCTGTTTTGTTGGTTACTATGAATATGCAGACCATTGGGCAAATGTCATGCAATCCTGCAATGGGTGGAGTCGCAAAAGGACAAATTGTTAAAGAAGTGGATGCACTGGGTGGTTACTCTGGTTTGGTAACCGATACCTCTATGATACAATTTAGGATGCTCAACAAATCAAAAGGAGCTGCTATGTGGAGTCCACGTAGTCAGAACGACCGTATGTTGTTTGCAGCAGATTGGCGCAAGCGATTGGAGCAAACTCCCAATCTTGACTTTTGGCAAGAAATGGTCACAGGCTTATTGGTCAAAGACAAAAGAGTCTATGGAGTTAAAACACAATTGGGCATAGAAATCAAAAGCAAGACTGTCGTACTCACCAACGGCACATTCTTAAACGGACTTATACACATTGGAGAGAAACAGTTTGGTGGCGGACGGGTTGGAGAAAAAGCTGCTGTGGGCATAACCGCTCAATTGGTAGAACTGGGTTTTGAATCAGGTCGTATGAAAACTGGTACCCCACCCCGCATTGATGGACGTAGCCTTAATTGGGAAGTAATGGAAGAACAGCCAGGAGATGAAGAGATTATTCCCTTCTCAAATTTGAATGATTCGCTTCCTTCTAAGCAACGTAGTTGTCACATTACTTATACCAATAAAGAGGTACATGATATATTGCGAACTGGTTTTAACCGTTCTCCACTTTTTACAGGACGCATTCAAGGTGTTGGACCAAGATATTGTCCATCCATAGAAGATAAGATAGACCGATTTGCTGAACGTGATAGACACCAACTTTTTGTAGAGCCTGAAGGTTGGGACACCGTAGAAATATATGTCAATGGTTTCTCCTCCTCCCTACCCGAAGAAGTACAATACAAAGCATTAACAAAAATTCGAGGTTTTGAAAATGCCCGTATGTTTAGACCTGGTTATGCTATAGAATACGACTTTTTTCAACCAGAACAACTCAAGCTTAGTTTAGAGACACAAGTCGTTGATAATCTGTACTTTGCAGGTCAAATCAATGGTACTACAGGCTATGAAGAAGCAGCCTGTCAAGGTCTAATGGCAGGAATAAATGCACACCTAAGAGCTGCAAATGAAGATGCCTTTACAGTGTCTAGATCAGAGGCTTATATAGGTGTATTGATTGACGACCTTATTAATAAAGGGACCAAAGAGCCTTATAGAATGTTTACCTCTAGAGCTGAATACCGCATTTTGCTAAGACAAGACAATGCAGATTTGCGACTGACTGAGAAAGCATATAAATTGGGTCTTGCCAATCAAGAACGTTATGATAAAAGCCAGCGTAAATTAAAAGAGAGTGAAGAAATTTTGCGCTTTTTACAAAACCAAAGCATCGAACCAGCTAGCATTGACCGTTTATTAGAAGAAAGGGGCACCAGTACTTTAAAACAAAAACAAAAGATACTGCCCATCTTGATGCGTCCACAAATCAGCATTGATGACTTGATAAGTATTCCAGAAATTGGTGCTGTATTAAAACAGTATGGAAAAGATGCTCTTGAACAAGCAGAAATACAATCTAAATACAGTGGATACATTGCCAAAGAAAAAGACATGGCAGACAGAATGGCCAAATTGGAAAACATCCGTTTAAGTCAAAGTTTTGACTACCATAAGCTTACTTCTTTGTCAATGGAGGCAAGAGAAAAATTGCTCAAGGTCAAGCCTCAAACATTGGGGCAAGCCAGTCGTATCAGTGGGGTTTCACCTTCAGACATTTCGGTTTTGATGGTACACTTAGGAAGATAAACAAATGAAGTACACCAATAAAAATTCTTCACTTACCATTTTGGGTATTTTGGCTTTAGCTGCAATATTTGTTCTATGGGGCTGTGCAAAAATTGTTTCTCCAACAGGAGGAGACAAAGACACCACTCCACCCCAAATTTTGAGTAGTAGCCCAGAAGCAGCCTCAGGTAATTTTTCAGGCAATAGCATCCGTATCGAATTTGACGAATATGTCAAACTAGGCAATACTGCCGATGTTTTGGTTTCTCCTTTTATGGCAGAGCCACCCGAAATCAAACTCAAAGGCAAGACCCTTGTAGTTGAGTTCAAAGAAGATTTACAAGAAAATATGACCTACAACATTGATTTCAAAAATGTTGTCAAAGACTTGAACGAAGGCAATGAAGCAAAAAATTTACAATTCGTTTTTTCAACAGGTGAAAACATAGATTCCTTGCAGCTCAAAGGCAAAGTCTTGTATGCTTCTACAGGTGAAGCAGTAAAACAAGCCATAGTAGGTTTGTATCCTGAAAACAGTGATACTTTATTTCGCAAAGAAGCTCCCCAATATGTCGCCATTACAGATGACAATGGCAACTTTTCAATGAGTTATTTGGCAAGTGGAAGTTATGAGTTGGTCGCATTAGCAGATAACAATGGGAATTATTATTTTGACCTAGCTACAGAGGGAGTTGCCTTTATGGACAGTTTAATTGTATTGGAAAAAGATAGTCTCCCCAACATTCCCAACTATACGTTGTTAATGTTTGAAGAATTGAATGCCTTGAGCATATTAAAAGTCAACAATAAAAAACGAGGATTGACCTCAATAGAAATTTCTAGTGAAATCTTAGAGGAAAAAATAGAATGGTTGGGCAATGCAATATTGGAAGATTCTATAGTTGTAGAAAAAAGTGAGGACAAAAAATTTATCAATATCTGGTATACCTATCAAGATACCACTACTCAATCTCTGCTTTTGTATGCAGGAGAACGTTTGCTGGACACCATCAAAATTGAAGTTCCTAAAAAAGAATTAGATTCACTAAGTTATCAACTACTAGATAAAGGGCGAGGTCCTTTTAAAATCAATCCTGATAGGTTTGTTCGTTTTGAGTTTCCCTACCCCATCATATCAGTAGATCAAAGTAAACTGACTCTTAAAGATGACTCAATCACTGTGGCAACAGACAGCATTACTCTAGAAAAAGAACAAACGATTTTGAGTATTAAAACTCAATGGCGTCCAGAAAAAAAATACAATCTTTTGATTTTGCCCAATGCGATTACTGACATTTTCGGTCAAAAAAATCAAGACAGCATCAAATTAGCAATCAATATCAATAAACCTAGCTTTGGGAGTGTCATACTACAATTTGTAAATAGAGATTCTTTACAAAGCTATCTTTATGAACTACGTGACCCTCGACAAAACATCATACAGGAAGGCACCATTGACCAAGACAGCTTAAATATAGATTTGCTCCTACCCAATAACTACAATCTAATCATTACAGAAGATGACAACCAAAATGGTCGATGGGACACAGGGAATTATTTGGAAAAAAGACAGGCGGAACGCATCATTCGTCATCCAGATAAAATAGAGGTCAAAGCCGATTGGGAGACAGAAATAGAAGTTAAGTTGGAGCAAAAAGCAGTTTCTGATAAAGAGGAGAGTGAGACAAAAGAGGAATAATTTTTTTATTTGGAGCAAATATTTTTTGCTTCGTCGCTACTTGTTTACCCGCTATCCGCTTCTACTCCTTTCTGGGCAAGCGCAATCCCGATAGTCTAGAAATATTTATTTCATTATCTAGCTAATCGAAAGAACAATCGGGACTACAGGGGTATCCGCTTCTATCGGGGCTAGTTTAAAAAGTGCATTCACAGAATACATTGTAAATATAATTGTTATTTGTTTAGTAAATGATCTATCAACGAAAAGACGGAGATACCAAACGTGCCTTTTACGCCTGATGGAAGAATATACCATGTATGACTGACAGCAGGGACACCCCATCGTTTGAAAGACTTCAGCATTCCGTCCAATAAACAAAATTTTTCAGCATTACTTTTATGAATCACCAAAGGGAAAATTAAGGTTTACAAGCAAAAGCTGTAAACCTTAATTTAATTGTAATTACCAAACCTGGGAGTGAGCCAATTGGGCTATGAACATTTTGGGCAAAGGAGGCCCAAAGTCATTTGGCTCTGGCTTGGAGTGAATTTGCTCTCTTAATAACAATTCACGATCGGAAAATAATTGGTGCTGCAACATTATGATTATGGCACAACGCTCTCTCTTTGTGTGCCATCACGATTTAAATTTTCTAAGTCTATTTAGAGCTTCTCTCCTAATACAGCACGATAAAAATAACTCTATATTTAAAATTTATGTTGGAATCAAATAAACTCATTTTCAAATTAAATAAATGCATTGTTGCTCCTAAAGCTAGATACTATATTGAGATAAAGCCATATTCTTTATTGACAATATTTTATTATTTAGCTGTAAACAAATTTGTTCAAAAATGAATTCTATTTATTATCATTTTATCCCTCTTGATTACACTGTAAATTTAGCGCATAATACTATCTGTCACAAACACATTTTTATTGAAAAAACCGCTGAATTGTTGTAAAAAACAAATAAACAGCACTAGAAAAAACAATATAAAAATCTGATAACCAACGATTTACAACAATTACATAAACATCTCTTTTTCTTGTATTTACACCTCTTTTTTTTATATCAATTAGCTTATTTTTATTGTATTTCTTTTTATAAATGTAAAATCACATCCTCAATGGTATATAAATCCAAAACTTTTCTTTCATTGTAGCATATGTAAGGAAATTTATTGATGGTGTTCTTATTTGCCCAATTCAAAAAATTATCTGAATAATTATTTTGAGAGGCTGGCGGGAGTCTCAATTTCCCATAAACAAAATCAATATATGCTTTAAGTGCTTCTTCTCCTTTAAGAGACATAATAAAATCAATTGCGGTTGATTGGGTATCTACAAATAGATAAATCTCAAATCGGGTATCTGGGCTTAGTTTGTATACATTGAGCAATTTTTTGATTGACTTAACACAATGTTGACAGGAAGTTTAAAAAGGAGGAAATATCACTTATTGTATTCCCTCCTTTCATTAAGAGCCTGTTAGGAATTATCATTCAGTACTCAAAAGTTGTATTTTTGAATCGAAACGTCGAACCGCTGTTCGGCAGCTATTTTTTGCTCAATCCCGACTTTCGGGATTAAGCGCAAAATGAGCTTTGCACAGAACCAAAAATCCTGCCCTTTGAGGTGTAAAGTACAATTCCTAACATGCTCTAAAAATAATTGAAAAAGAGGAAATCCTAGCTTTAGCATTTCCCCTTACTGTTTTTACTTATCAATTATTAAAATTAGAATAGACTCAGTTAAAAAGTATTACACTTCATTAAAAAAAGTTCTTTCTTATGATTTAAGCTTTAACAGTCGCTACTGCAAAACAAACCACACCCATATCCAATCCTGAATCATAGTGGGTATCATCTGTAGTTGATTCTGTTGGACCTCCCGAATAATCACCGTCTATTACTCCCCAACACATATAGTGTCCTCCTTGAATTTTTTTCAATTCTTCTTTTTTTACACTAAATTTTTTGAACTTCATTAGGTTTTTCATAATTATAATATTTAGACAATGTTTATGTGGCAATACTGCCATTTTTAAATACTTGATAAAACTAGAACAAGAAACAAACTATGGCAAATACATTTTTGTAAAAAAACTTGTAAAACCATTATGGAAAAAGTACTTACAAAAAAAAAGTTTGGCATAAACAACTGAGAATGAAGCAATTTTAAAAAACATCTTAAAAGATTTTTTTCTTGTGTTTGTTTGCTCATTTTTTTCTATTTTGTGAGCAATCCAAACTAGTAGAATTGGGCTTCTACTCAAACCTATTGGATAATATCTCAACAACAACATATGGGAATTTCCCAATCAGCACCTATACAGTACACACAATGCACAGTAGTAAACTCATAGAACTCCTAAAGTCTCTTAGTACCAGTGAAATAAGGGTATTTGGCAAATTTTTGGATGCTAGTTCTTATCGAAAAAAAGGACAAATAACAGTATTGTTTGGCTATCTAAAAAAGCTACATCCCGACTTTCCAGAGCAAAAAATAAACAAAGACTATGTACACAAGAAGATATTTGCCAAAGATGGGAGTTCTATGAAACGAATGTTTGATGTGATGTACAACTTATCCGCCTTGCTAGAAGATTATCTTATACAAACCGAATTTGAAAGTCAAAAGAACACCCGTAACTTTTTGTTATTAGAGGCCTTAAAAAAACGCAAACTGGACAAATTGTTTTTTCAAAAGATTGCCCAAATGGAAAAAGAATGGGAAAAAGAACCACAAGCAGGCATTGGGCACTTACACAATGAATACCTCTTGGCACAAACTTGCTATATGCATCCCAACTATTCTGTATATCCCAATATGCCATTGAGTCCCGAAGCTCTAAATTTCAAAATAGACAAATATTATTTCGCTTTAAAATTGTACAATACCCTACTCATCAAACACAGAGACCTCTATTTGAAAAGCAAAGAAGATAGCCAAGAAAACTACTTAATAGAAGACATCTATGATAAAAGTGCCTCTAATGATTTTGCAAAGGTTTCTCAAATTCAGTTACTCAGACAATTTTGGGAAGCTTACCAAAGAGGCGACTATCAAAACTACCAATATTTGCAAAACATCTTTTTTGAAAGCTATCGATTGTATGACAAAAATGAACAAAATGATTTGATGCTTTTTCTACAACATTTTTGCTATGAAAACTATAGAAGTGGGAAACAAGAAGCCTTAACTGATTTGTTTAAACTCCACAAATTTGGGGTTGAAAAAGAAATTGTGATTGAAAATGGCTATATCAATACAGAAGTATTTAGAAACATTGTTCACCTAGCTTGTGCTGTTAAAGAATTGAAATGGATAAAACAATTTTTAGACAATTATGGTGCTTATTTAGACAATGAGAAAAAATGGGATGTACTAGCATTGTCGCAAGCAGTTATAGATTTTAATGAAGGGATATATGAAAACGTCTTGAGTTCTTTGGCAAATGTAAAATTTCAAGATACCTCCTATCGCATTCAAGCACGTTGTTTGTGTTTGCAGGCCTATTATGAATTAGATGAGTATGAAGAATTGTTTTTTAATCTGGTTCGTTCCTTTTCTGTTTTTCTAGAAAGAAATCAAGAAATTACTGATAGATTTAAGGTCGCCAATTTGAAATTTATTCAGTACACAAAAGAATTGCAAATGTATAAATTTCAAAAAAATGGCGACCTCAATGAATTAAGGAGTCGAATACAAAATGAAGCCGAAGTCAGCAACAAACTTTGGTTGCTAAACAAACTGGCTGAACTTTTTTAAGGCAATAAAAATCCAGCAAAAGCACCACTGCCAATAGTTTCAAGTATAGAAGCTGATACTTGAGCACTACATCCAGGAATGACAAGCCCTTCATTAGAAATATCTATACAGATATCTATATTAATTGAATTGGGAATAAGGCTTTTTCCTCCACCTCCATCATAAAATACGTCAAAACGTAAATCAAAGGAATGACCTTCCACAGCAGGTAGAAAAATATGTTCAAGATTGGAAATATAATCAGAACCGACTATAGATTCAGTAGAAGTAGTTCCTTCAGTTGAAGTAGGCGAAAAAGAAAGTGCTTTGGGTGATGTTGCTGAAGTAGTAGTACCTGTTCCAGTTACATTATTGTCATTGGCTACCCATAAAAAACTAATTGGGTCACCAAGACTTCCTGTATAATTTGGATTGGGAAAATAAACAAACCCTATTGAATCTTCCATCCAATAGATATTTTTAGTAAACAATACAACGAATGGTACATCGTCTGGCACTCCCCAATCCTCGTCCTCTTCACTTACCTCATCTACCAACTCAATCAAATCATTACTAGTAGTGGCATCCCACTTAAAATTGTTGTCCTTTACAGTCTTGTTCTTATCACTGTCTGTTGACGCACTAACTTGTTCTGTTTCTAACTTGGTCCATTCAGTGTTTACACTTGTTAGTTCGGTTTTGGTACAAGCAGCAAAACAAACAAGTAGACATAGCACAACAGACAACAAACGAAAATTATACTTCATAAATATGTATGATTTATGGTTAAAAAATTTTGGTCTAATACCCAAAATAGAATGTCCTTTTTAAGGCAATAAAAAACCAGCAAAGGCACCACTACCTCCAAGAAAAGCTAAACTTCCATAAGTAGCACAACTAGGAATGACATGGCCTGTTTCGGAAATATCAATGCAAGCATCTAGCGTGACTGTTACAGAAGGGGAAGCAATAGACAATGCTTTTCCACCTCCACCATAAATTACTCGTAGGCTTAGATCAAAAGAATCGCCCTCATTGGCTGGTAATAAAAAGAAAGGATAATTGGCAATATAATCAGAGGCTGTTTCATCTATAGAAGCTTCTGCCTCATCAAGACCTATAGTAGGTACACCAATATTTATTTTAGGAGCGGTTGGAGAAGTTGCCCCATAATATGCTTCCTCAGCGGTTGCACCACCTATGTTTTTATCATCCGCCGACCATACAAAGCCTGAAGGTGTTCCAAGATCACCTGTATAGTCTGGATTTTCATAATAGGTAAACAATACTGCTCCATCGCCCCAGGAAATGTTGTTGTAAAAAATGACTATAAAAGGTATATCAGCAGCTATGCCCAAACTAGCCTCAGACTCTTCAATTTCCTCCACCAAGACATCCATATCTCCCTCATAATCTTCTTGTTTAAAATGATTATCCTGTTCTGATTTCTCCTTATTATGCGTAGTTGTACTAGGTATTGTTTCTTGAGTAGTTAATTGTGCTTCATTAATAAAAGTCATTTCTGTTTTGGTACAAGAAAAATAGCAAGGCAGCAAACAA
>JAHDIA010000847.1 GCA_020631035.1 Chitinophagales bacterium
TTGAGTGTCAAGCGTCCTTTGAGGATGTGGTCTAGGGTTGCTACTGCACGCGCCAACATTGGTGGGTGGATTTCCCCACAACGAATGGCAGGCAATAAATTGATGTTTTGGGTCAATGCCGCTACTGCTGAGGCAAAGGTCAAAGTGTCTTGTCCTACCTGATAAGAGGACGGACACAAGATGTTGCGATAGCCTAGTTTATCAGCAGTTAATAAGATGTTAGAAGCATTTTCCCAGTTACTCTTGTATTTATTGGGCATTTCGCCCAGAAAATCGGTATCTCCATTACAAATAGGGGCAAACCAAGATACTTCGGCTCCCTCCACATTTTCTGAGCGTATTTTGATTTTGTATTCCATACTGTTAAGATAGATGAAGTAATGCTAAAATAATAACCTATCGTTTTAAACTTTGATAATTTTTAACACCACATAAACCAAACAATTCCTATTTTCGCACTGTTTAATCAAAGATAATCACCTTATGACAGATCAAGACAAAGAATTTATGCGAGAAGCCATCCGATTGTCCATAGAGAATGTGGAGGCGGGAACAGGCGGTCCATTTGGTGCCGTCATAGTCAAAGATGGGAAGATAGTCGCCAGAGGAAACAATCAAGTAACCAGCAGCAACGACCCAACCGCCCACGCAGAAGTCGTTGCCATCCGCAACGCCTGCAAAGAATTGGGTAGTTTCCAGTTAGACGATTGTACATTGTATACCAGTTGCGAACCCTGCCCAATGTGTTTAGGGGCGATATATTGGGCAAGACCCAAGAAAGTATATTATGCCAATACCAAAAAAGACGCTGCCGAAATAGATTTTGATGACGATTTCATATACAAAGAATTGGAATTGCCATTACAAGAGCGCAGTATGCCATTTGAACAAATATTGCGAGACGAAGCATTAGAAGGATTCAAGGCATGGACCAACAAAGACGATAAGATCGAATATTAAATCCATTTAATTGTGAATTATGAATGGGCGTTTCGTGGGCGTGTGATGTAGGCGTGTGATGTAGAGACGTTGCCTGCAACGTCTGAACACGAAATGGAACAGGAACCACACAATACATCACCAAGCCTGCAACGTCTGAACAGGAACCATTACCATACATCACCAAATACAACATATGTCAGAACTACTAAAGATTTTAGATTTAAACCAATTAGAAGAATGTGTCTTTCAAGGCGTGAGCAAGGACATAGGGAGCAAGTCTGTATTTGGCGGGCAAGTATTGGCACAAGCCCTACATGCTGCCAACCGAACCGTTCCCGATGACCGATTGGTACACAGCCTCCATGGCTATTTTGTCTTAAAAGGGGACATCAACTTACCTATACGGTATCAAGTAGAAACGATAAGGGATGGACGTAGCTTTACCACTCGAAGAGTGACAGCCCTTCAAAATGACAAGGCGATCTTTACAATGGCAGCTTCATTTCAAATAAAAGAAGAAGGTTTGGAGCATCAGATTGAAAAACCCAACATTTTGCCACCTGAATCACTTCAATCTTATGTCGAACTTTCCAAAAAGTACTTTGGAGAACAAAGTGTAAAACACCTATGGTTGGTCTCACCTGAAAGACCTATTGACTTTCGGCCAGTGGAGGAGATTCATCCTTTTTCTCCTACGAAAAGACCACCTTTTAGACATGTTTGG
>JAHDIA010000164.1:0-4104 GCA_020631035.1 Chitinophagales bacterium
CACACATCTACTTTGGGCATTATTTAGGACAATTGGTGCAAAAATTCAATACCAAACACAAGATTCAACCCAATTTTATCGCCTCACACGGACACACCATTTTTCACGAGCCCCAACAACACTATACTGCACAAATAGGTGACGGAGCAGCCATTGCGGCAGTAACAGGCATTCCTACAGTTACCGATCTTCGAGCTTGTGATGTGGCATTGGGTGGACAAGGAGCCCCCATTGTCCCCATAGGGGATCAACATCTTTTTGCTGATTACCGTTTTTGTCTTAACCTGGGAGGCATTGCCAACATATCAGTCAAAAATACCAATAATATTGTAGCTTACGATATTTGTGGAGCCAACCAAATCCTCAACCGTCTTGCTAACAAAGCCAATTGGGAGTATGACAAAGATGGAGCATTGGCAAGATTGGGGAAGGTCAATACCGAACTGTTTGATGCCCTTAATCAAGTAGATTTTTTCAAGCAAATTCCACCCAAATCTCTGAGCAATCAATGGGTACAAGGAACACTACCACCCATCATTGAAAAATTTAAGATTCCCTTACAAAATCAAATTTGTACTTTCTGTGAACACATCGCTTTTCAGATAGCCAAAAACATTGAACACTATTCTCCCAAACCCAATGACCAATTGCTGATAACAGGTGGAGGGGCTTTTAACAAATTCTTGGTTGAACGCATTACTGAATTGGCTTCCTTAAAAGTACACATTCCAGCCGACATCATCATCAAATACAAAGAAGCCTTGGTGATGGCATTCATTGGTTTGTTGCGTTTGCGTCAAGAAAACAATGTACTCAAATCGGTTACGGGGGCTGTTCAAAACAGCATCAATGGAGCTGTTTACCAAGGTCGCAATACCGAAACAATTGAATAAATAGTACACTAGCTGACGAAAAGCCTATAGCAAGCTAGTATCAAATGTCTTACATTTGTAATGTAAGAACCACCTCACCCCAACTCAACTCCATAATTATGAAAAAGCTAGCATTTGTTACAGTGCTTTTAATAAGCTGTATAGGCATTTTTTATTGGCAATACAATGAGTTAGTAATCCTTTCAAACGATTTAGAAATCGAAGAAGGCGAGCGCAAACCCAATGACTATTTCTTCAAACAAAGAGCATTTCCCTTTGCCCAAATCAATCACCAAGCCTACCTTAAAGCTTTGCAACAGGCAAAGGAAATGAAGACAAAACAAGCCCAACTAAAAAGTGCAGACACTACTTATTGGGAATTGGTGGGACCAAGCAATATTGGAGGGCGGATCACCGATGTCGAAATGCACCCCGAAGATTTACAAAGTATTTATGCCTGTGCTGCTTCAGGAGGCATTTTTAAATCCATAGATCAAGGCGATTCGTGGATACCTATTTTTGATGAGCAAGCTTCTTTGTCTATTGGAGATATGGCAGTTGCCAATACCAATGCAGATGTATTGTATGTGGGAACAGGTGAAGCCAATGCAGGTGGAGGCTCTCTTGCTTATGATGGGGTAGGAGTGTTTAAATCCACAGATGCAGGAGTTAGTTGGGAACATGTAGGATTGGACAATATTGGCAGTGTCGGAAAAGTAGTCATTGACCCAAAAGACGAAAACAAAGTATTGGTGGCGGCAATGGGTGATTTATTTGGTAACAATAGTGAAAGAGGTATTTACCGAACCGAAGATGGTGGCGAAAACTGGGAACAAGTATTGTACCTATCCGACTCTACTGGTTGTATTGATTTGGCAATACATCCTACACATCCCGATACCATTTATGCCAGTATGTGGGAACGCATTCGCCGACCACATTACCGACAATATGGGGGCGAAACTTGTGGCATCTATCGAAGCATTGATGGGGGAGACAATTGGACAAAAATTAGTACAGGATTGAATGGTTTTCCTACTTCGGACCTAGGGCGAATGGGACTTGCCATTGCTGCCTCTGAACCCAATATTGTATATATAGTCGCAGCAGATGAGTCAGGAGACTTTAAAGGTTTGTACAAAAGTACCGACAATGGAAATAACTGGGTCAAAAAGAATGACAATGAATTGTACAATACTTATTTTTATTATTCCTATGGCTGGTGGTTTGGCAAAATCGAAGTAGATCCAACGGATGCAAATAAAGTCTATGCAATGGGACTTAGGATGTACCGTTCCACTCAAGGAGGAGACAATTGGCATGAGTTCTCAAATGCTTTACACCTAGACCAACACAGCATTTATATTCACCCACTTGATCCCAGTTTGATGGTTGTAGGCAATGACGGGGGAGTGTATACTTCTACGACAGGTGGACCATCCTGGGTACACAAAAACACCTTGCCCATTACCCAATTTTATACTTGTGAAGTAAACCAACAAAATAGCAATGAAATCTATGGAGGTGCACAAGACAACGGAACTTCTCGTACCCTTACTGCCTCTATTGACAATTGGGCAGAGGTTTATGGTGGAGATGGGATGGTTGTGCAAGTAGATCCACAAAATGATAGTTATGTCTATGTAGCTTATCAATATGGCAATCTAGCTCGTTCTTCCAATGGAGGCTCCTCTTTTGTTGGTTTGTCAGTGCCTTCAGGACGTTCCAATTGGAAAACCCCTTATTTATTGGACCCTATAAATCCTCAAACAATCTATTTGGGTTTAGAACGTGTACATCGTTCAAACAATAGAGGTTCAAGCTGGACAGCCATCAGCCCTGACTTGACCAATGGTGATCCATTTACCAATTTGATTTATGGGACCATCACAAGTATAGCAGTTTCGACTCTCAACAACGAAATTATGTATGCGGGAACCGACGATGGCAATGTGTGGAATACTTTGGATGGTGGAGAGAATTGGACCAAAATATCTGAAAACTTACCCGAACGTTGGGTGACAAGTGTACACACTCATCCAAGTGATAGCTTGAGTGCTTATGTCACTTTTTCGGGTTACCGCTACAACGAATACCTCTCACACATTTTTAAAACTGAAGATGCAGGTCAAACTTGGATGGACATTTCTAGCAATTTGCCCGAAGCACCCGCCAATGATTTACAGATTGATCCCTTGCAAGGCAATCATTTGTACCTCGCAACCGATGTAGGTATATTTGTTTCCTACACTGATGGCAATGAATGGACTTTGATGAATGACAATCTTCCCAATGTCCCAATCAACGATTTGTGCTTGCATCAAGAAGATCGTTATTTGATTGCAGCAACTTATGGGCGTTCAATGTATCGTTATCAATTGGGTTCTATTCCGACAGACACCATTCCAACAGATACTTCAATAGTGATTGTAGATACAACAGTGGTTGATACCACGATGCTGGATACCTCAATAGTGGTTGTCGATACAATGATGCTGGATACCACTACTATGGATACTTCAATAGTGGTTGTAGATACAATGATGAATGATACGATGATGACCTATATAACTTCAATCAGTCAAGCCAATTTACAACTCAAAATTTATCCAATTCCTGTTTTAGAGCGAGCCTTTATTGATTTTAATTTGGATAAAGCTCAGAAGGTCCGTTTGTCCATTGTCGATATATCGGGTAGAACTGTTGAGGTCTTACACAATGCTTACTTGCAAGAAGGTAAACAACACTTTATTTGGGACACTGACAACATACCACAGTCGGGAATTTATGTTTTGGTATTGCAAACAGAGGAGGCACTTTACAAAACGAAGATGTATGTGAATTGATGATAGAGTAAATATATAAAACGAGATAAAACGATGGACAGATATAAAAACAAATACCGTACTACTACTTTTCGAGCTGCTTGGTGGGATTATTCTTGGGCAGCAGCCTATTTTGTTACAATTTGTACATACCAGCATCAACATTTTTTTGGTCAGGTGACAAATGATGAAATAGAATTATCTCCAATTGGGAGACTGGCAAACCAATTATGGTTGACAATTCCGAAACAATTTGAATTTGCAGAACTGTCAGAATATATTGTAATGCCCAATCACATACATGGAATTATAGTAATCAAAAATTCCAGTTCACCTTGTAGAGATGCGATTCATCGCATCTCCTCATCTCCAAAAAATGAAACAACATTTCAAGAGTCAAGTTGTCC
>JAHDIA010000164.1:4204-10390 GCA_020631035.1 Chitinophagales bacterium
AAAAGATCTAAAAAAATGGTTTCAGGTGGTATGTGTTCAGATGCGATGAATCGCATCTCCTCATCTCCAAAAAATGAAACAACATTTCAAGAGTCAAGTTGTCCCAATAAAAGATCTAAAAAAATGGTTTCAGGTGGTATGTGTTCAGATGCGATGAATCGCACCTCTACAAATAATGTGAAAAATGCTGATGTGAATAGTGTTAGCAAAATGGGAGGAATAACGGGGAATAAAAACCCTATGTTACATAAAAACTTGAGCCGAATTATTCGCTGGTACAAGGGACGAATGTCATTTGAATCTCGAAAAATACAAATAGATTTTGCTTGGCAACCTCTTTTCTATGACCATATTATTCGCAATGACCATTCTTTGCAGAATATTGTCCAATACATCATAACCAATCCCCAAAAATGGATAGAAGACGAATTTTGGAATGAAGAATAATTGTTTTAATAAAAAGATGTTGGTTCGTTTCAATCAACAAAGGCTAAGTAAAATGGAATAAATGAGTTGATCGGACCGCCGAAGCGGCCAAAATTTGAAGCAGAGATTTTGCGAGATTCAAGGAAAAAAGCACACTGGGCTGGCATTCCAGTCTTAGCAGCGCTAAGGCGAGCATTTTTGACGAAGAAGGTCGTGAAATCTCAAGTCAAATGGCTCTATCGGACCGCCGATGCGGTTATTTTTTTCGTTTTACTAAGGAAACATAACTTATTTTTTAAAGAGACAAAACGCCTACAGTATTGTAGGTGTTTTGCATAAAAGTATATTTAGTAGACCATACTAGTTGTATTCTTTGACAAAATTTTCAAAGAACCACTACTTTCTCATAATGTAAGAGTCTACGGGATTGTTCCAATCTCCAATTGAATAGAAATCAAACCGCATTTGTTCTGAATTGGCTTCGATGAGCATAGCGCCATGCTTGTCATCGTAACAGAAAACGTCAAAATCTTCGGGATGTTCCAAGGGAAAGACATCGCATTTTAAGGCAGAACGTCCTCCAACTCCATTGGTAAAGTAGACAATATCAGAATTGCCAATGGGTTGTATGCGTTCATAAATGTGGTTATGACCAGAAAGTACCACATCTACTCCCCACTCATCAAAGGGCCATTGCATACCTTGTAAACTACCGTGTTTGCCTGTTGAGTAGGGCGAAATGTGAAAGTACACGATTTGCCAGGTTTTGGTAGAGTTGGCGAGTTTTTCCTGTAGCCATCCATATTGTTCATCTTCACAACATTCATTGGGCATTTGGTGAGCAAATCCATTGTTTAAAACAAAGAAGTGGACATCTCCCTGCTCAAAATCATAATATTCTTCATTACCAGGTAGGGAAAAATAATCCTTGTAGGCTTCCATTTTCCCTGCTGGGTACACATCGTGATTGCCTATGGTTGGAAAGAAACGATTTTCTTCTGCTTCGTAAGCTTTACCCATACATATATCAGCAATGGGAGCATCTGGATTGTAGATATAATCACAATAATAATTGCCCACATACAAGCTGAAATCTTCGGTAGTAGGTGCTCCATAATTGTTGTCTCCCAGAGTAATGATGAAGTCTGCTTCCCAAGAATTGACCATAGAAGAAACAATTTGTAAAGTATCAAAAAAGCCACCACCATATGAGCCAATGGCAGCAAAGCGTATAGGCTCGCTGTTCTCATTGGGGTTGCTAGGGTTTTCATTTTCCCCTTCTAATTCATTTTCGCTATTCCCTTCGTTGGGCGAATTGTTAGAAGAACCAATGGCATATACGACTACTTCCCCATTATCCAAATATATGTAATAATGGTTGTCGTATTGACTTAAAGTAATTTCTAAAATGCGATTGTCTGGATAATTATCTTCGATAAAATCAACCAGATAATCAGGATATAAGTCTAAATCCTCCTCAGTTATTTGAGGCGCATTTGGGTTTGTATTGGTTCCCAATGTATTATCCTTTGTACAAGAAAGCACAAAGGTCATACACATGAGGAAGACCAAGAGGAGATTTACACATTTCATTGACTATCAATCTAGTTTTATCTTTCTTTTACGGAAGTCATGGATTTTGGTTTTGTTAAATTTTGGAGATTTTACTTTTTTTGTCTTAGAAAAGTGACTTTTTGACTTTTTTTTTGTATCAGAGGCTGATTAAAAGCATCTACTTGTAAGCTTGATACAGAGCCATTAAAATATAGAGTATGAGTCAATTTGATTGTAAAGCAATGGGAAAAGGAGTATGGTATGCACAACTTTTGTTGTCTGTGTTGGTGTTTTCTCTCACCTTATTTGTTGTTTAAAAATATTATTTATCCCAAAAAAGTTAGAGATGGGGGAGTGTACAAGAAACAATATTTAAAATTGTGGATTATGACTATGGAGATACAATAGGAATATTAAAAACAAATGTCTTCATCATTCCAAGTGAGTCAAAACGAAGGAGCTTAACTTTGTATACTACGCCTGGTGGTAGCGATACCTGCTGTTTTTGCTAGGGCAATGAAGCAGGAAGCACCGACGGCTGAGGTCAGGAAGACTAGGGGCGACCTTGCTGAATGCCCTAGCAAAACAGCAAGTACAAGCGGACGACAGGGAGACCCGAACAGACGAAGCTCAAAACGTGCTGTTCAAAAAGTAAAAAAGCCTTCCTTGAGTTATCAAGAAAAGCTTTGAATTTTATATCTTGTTAAAGATGTTTACACATCAATATTGGCATATTTGGCATGTGTTTCGATAAAATGACGTCTAGGTGGAACATCGTCGCCCATCAACATAGAGAATACACGATCTGCCTCGGCAGCACTTTCAATGGTCACTCGACGCAACGAACGTCTAGTAGGATCCATAGTGGTTTCCCAAAGTTGCTCGGCATTCATCTCACCCAATCCCTTGTATCGCTGAATCTTAACAGAATTGATGTTGCCATTCTCACCAGCCAAGTCTTTGGTCGCTTCCTCACGTTCCTTCTCACTCCAGCAGTAGACTTCTTTTTTACCTCGGTAAACCTTGTACAAAGGTGGTTGAGCAATATAAATATAACCTTTCTCGACCAATTCCTTCATTTGACGGAAACAGAAAGTCAAAATCAAGGTACTAATGTGACTCCCATCAATATCGGCATCACACATAATAACTACTTTTTTGTAGCGAAGCTTTTCAGTATTGAGGTTTTTATCCTCACCGTGGAATACCCCCAAAGCAGTAAAGATGTTTTTGATTTCCTCGTTTTCGTAGATTTTGTGTTCCATTGCCTTTTCTACATTCAAAATCTTACCACGCAATGGCAAGATGGCTTGGAAGTGACGGTCACGACCTTGCTTGGCAGTTCCACCTGCCGAATCTCCCTCGACCAAGAACAACTCACACTTATCGGCATCCTTACTAGAACAATCAGCCAATTTTCCAGGCAATCCACCACTGCTAAATGCCCCTTTTCTTTGAACCAAATCACGCGCTTTACGGGCAGCATAACGAGCTTGAGCAGCCAAGGCAACTTTTTGCATGATTTGTTTGGCATCTTTGGGGTTTTCTTCCAAGAAATTGACCAAAGCTTGACCAACAATGGTTTCGACCACACCAGTTACCTCTGAGTTACCCAATTTGGTTTTGGTTTGTCCTTCAAATTGTGGTTCGGGTACCTTTATAGAAATAAGTGCAGTCAGACCTTCTCTAAAGTCATCACCTGTAATGTCAAATTTGAGCTTAGAAAAATGACCGTTTTTGTCACCATAACTTTTGAGGTTACGGGTCAATGCACGACGAAAACCCGATACGTGGGTTCCCCCCTCAATGGTATTGATATTGTTGACATAAGAGTGAATGTTCTCGTTGTAAGTGGTATTGTATTGAAGCGCAACCTCAACTTGTACCCCTTCTCTTCCTCCTTCCATATACACAGGACGTTCAATCATTGGTGTTCTGGTTTCGTCCAAATATTGAACGAACTCAATTAGCCCACCTTCCGAATGAAATATTTCCGATTTGTATGCGCCATTCTCATCTTTTTCTCTTTTGTCAACAAGGGTCAATTTGATGCCCTTGTTCAAATATGCCAACTCTCGCAAACGAGCCGCTAAGGTATCATAATTGTAAACCAAAACAGTGAAAATCGAGTTATCGGGCTGGAAAGTGGTCGTTGTACCTGTACGGTCACTGCTTCCAACCTCTTTAACATCATACATAGGCTTACCAATTTGGTATTCTTGTTGGTATTTTTTACCATCTCTTTCGACCTCAACTTTGAGGTGTGTAGAGAGGGCATTTACACAAGAAACCCCTACACCGTGTAGACCACCAGAGACTTTATAGGAGTTTTTGTCAAATTTACCACCTGCGTGTAAGACTGTCATAACGACCTCTAGAGCCGAACGTTTCTCTTTTTTGTGCATTTCAACAGGAATCCCACGTCCATCATCTGTTACAGTAATAGAATTGTTCTCATTGATAAATACTTCTATCTCACTTGCATATCCTGCCAATGCTTCATCAATGGAGTTATCTACAACTTCATAAACGAGGTGGTGTAAACCTTTGACTCCCACATCGCCGATATACATCGCAGGACGTTTCCTAACTGCTTCTAATCCTTCTAGTACCTGAATACTCTGGGCACTATATTCTTGAGTTTGTTGAGGCTTTTTATCTTCTGACATTTGTTATGTTTTTTCCTAGAAATGAATCGTATATGATTGGGAACGAGTGTGCAAAAATACAAAAAAATAAGGGGAATATCTATTATTCAACTACTTTAAAATGAGTCAATAGAAATGAAATTGGGGCAGTGTGTCAAACATACTCTTTACAACGACTTTTGAACCTGAAAAGTTCCCATTTTTGAGGGAGTAATTGAGTTGATTGGATTGATTGGGTTGGTTGGTTGATTGGGGAAAATCATACACTAATCACATAATCAACCTAATTACTTAATCACATAATCAACATTTTATCCTGAGCTTGCCAAATTATGCTTGATGAACTTGCCGAATCATGGGGCATCGTATGTCTTTCATGGCTGCATTTTGGCAGCAGTTCGGCGTTCCGATTAGCCAACGCCTGTTTTAGGCTACGTCGTAAATTTCATTCGCCCGCTCATCCTGCGTTTCCTTTTTATGTAATTGTTTTTGACAAAGAGCGTTGTATAAGTAGAAAATACCAACACCCAAAAATTGTGTATTTTTGTATAGATGCACAACAATTGATACAAAATGACTGCTTTACAAGACAAATACATCAATCCATTAACTGATTTTGGGTTCAAAAAACTTTTTGGAACAGAACCCAATAAGGAGTTGTTAATTGACTTTCTTAATCAAGTATTGCCAAAGGAGCATACAATAAAAGATTTAAGCTATTCTAGAAATGAACATCTAGGTGCTAATCAACTAGATAGGAAGGCTATTTATGATTTGTATTGTATAAGTGAATCTGGGGAAAGGTTTATAGTTGAATTACAAAAAGCCAAACAAAACTATTTTAAAGATAGAAGCATCTATTATGCCTCTTTTCCAATACAAGAACAGGCAATGAAAGGTGATTGGAATTACAAACTAGAGCCTGTTTACACAATTGGCATTTTAGATTTCATTTTTGAAGATCACAAATCAGACAATGAGTTACTGCACATTGTTGAGCTGAAAAATCAAAATTGTGAGGTCTTTTATGATAAACTCAAGTTCATTTACCTCGAATTACCCAAGTTCCAAAAAAAACCAGAAGAGTTAACTAGTCAATTTGATAAGTGGCTTTATGTATTTCGTCATTTATCCGAATTAAATTCTATTCCTAAACAATTGCAAGATAAAATCTTTGCCAAATTATTTGAAACAGCAGAAATCGCTAGTTTTTCTTCAAGTGAAAGAGAAGCATATGAAGAAAGTTTAAAGGTTTATAGAGATTTAAAAAATGTAGTAGATACTTCCAAGGAAGAAGGACGAGCAGAAGGACGAGCGGAAGGACGAGCAGAAGGACGAGCAGAAGGACGAGCAGAAGGACGAGCAGAAGGACGAGCAGAAGGAAGGACAGAAGAGAAACTAGCCATTGCAAAAAAATTGAAAGCAAATAACATCCCAATTGAAATCATAATGCAAACGACAGGACTAAGTAAAGAAGAGATAGAAAAAGTCTGAGTCTTTAAACCAAAGTATTACATTCCTAGATTTAGCCAAAAACAAAAAATAATGCATAAAACCG
>JAHDIA010000165.1 GCA_020631035.1 Chitinophagales bacterium
AGGCTACTTCAAAGCCATTGGTGTTTACTATAGCGAAACCTTAGATTTACTATTTGTTTCCACTGCTTCCCCTGATTTAAATGAGGACTGTGTTTCCCTATTCGATACAGACTTAAATTACTTAGGGACAGCAGTGCCCAATCCAGGAAGCGACACTCAAGCCAAAGGCATCAACATTCAATCAGAGTGTTGTCCCAATCCATCTACACTGGTCATAGATACCATCTTATGTGATGCAGGACCATATCCAGTTGAGTTCTTCTTACAAGACTTTCTCAATTGTGATGGTATTGTTTGCGAAGGACAATGGAGTGCAGACGCAGGAAATACAGGAATGACTTTTAATAGTTGTGACAACTCAGTTACCATTAGTGGCGACCAATCTTGCGGAACGTTTAATTTATTCTCTGATGGTTCAGCAGCCCTAGCACAATGTGGACAGTTTTCCATTACAGTCAATATAGAAACAGCGATTTCTCCAACAGTATCAGTTACAGGAGACCAAAATTTCTGTTCAGGAGACACCCCTACAGACTTGGTCGCCACCTCCAGTAGTGGTACAGCGACTTTTCAATGGCAAATGAGTACAACTTCCTGTACTGGACCTTGGACCAATGTAGCAGGAGCGACTTCAAGTACTTACACACCACCTAGTGATTTGACAGCAACAACTTATTATCAAGTTATTGTTAGCGAATCAGGTAATTGTGCATCAGGTAGTTGTGATACCGCAAGTGACTGTGTGACCATAACAGTCGAAAACTGTGCCCCACCTCCAAGCTACGCTGCCCGCCTCAGCAAATCTTCTGACCTATCAACTGCATCTGTAGGCTCTACCATAACTTATACCATTGTAGTCGAAAATGAAGGCGATGCCGTGACAGGCGCAACAGTGAGCGACCCACTCCCAACGGGTTTGACTTATAGTGGAATATATACAGCCACCACAGGAACTTATGACGGAACGACCTGGACCATAGGCAATATGGCAGCAGGACAAATGGATTCTATTCAAATCGAAGCAGTCATCAATGGAGAAGGAGTGATTACCAATTCAGCGACTTTGACCATCAATGAAATCGAAGAAAACATAGTCAACAATACAGACGAAACTTGTGTCTCTGTTCCCATCGAGGTTTGTGAGGGGAGTGCTTACGAAGTAATCGCCACAGCCGAAGCAGGTTTGATGAACTACCAATGGTACAAAGATGGTTTACCCATCACAACAGGAGGCATGATGCAGATATTGACCATTACCGAACCTGGGACTTATACCTACACAGCCGACGGTGCGCCTCCAACAGGAGACTGTGCGGGTGAGTTGTGTTGTCCCATTGTGGTGACAGAGATAAGTTGTTGTCCACCAGTACAATGTATTCCCATTAGTGTGAGCATTACCCCCAATAATTAAGTCTAAAAAAATTGTAACATACCCAATGAATGGGGGCCAATAATTTTGCAAGAGCGCAAATATTGGTCAATCAAAAAATGAGTCTACAATTTACCAAGAATAGTCGAGATCAACAATGGTTGTGATCTCGACTATTTTTATTTTACCTTCAATACTGTGTAAAATAAGTAAATATGTATTTTGGGCAATGAATTTTTGTTCTATACAAAGAACGCACGGAGCCTGGTCCCGACTGTCGGGACCAAGGCGAGTACGAGATGCAGTATAGGACGAAAAGGCATGGTCAAAATGTTAAGAAATTTATTTTACAGTGTATTCAATTCACAACTCATAAGTTTATTAGTATGGAACGCTCATCCCTTCGTTTGACAGGAACTCCCTGCTGTCCGCTTGTACGCACTACCTCACCAGAGCCTTCGCCATAGTCGGAGCTAGTCTTCCTAACGTCAGCCGTCATTCCTCCTTGTCTCAAAAGCTCTGTCTCAGTAGTGGGTACCACTCCCATCAGGCATAAACGAGCAAGGCTTTTCTTCGGTTCTAAACTCGAACCCTGAGCTTGCCGAAGGGCACAACTCACCCAGCCCTCCCTTTCAACATCGCCTCAACCTCACTCAACTTCACTCCCTTAGCCTTCAACAAAACCAGTAAATGATAACACAAATCCGCCGCCTCATTTTTAAATAAATTTAGATTGTCATCCTTGGCTTCAATCACCAACTCAACCGCTTCCTCGCCCACTTTTTGTGCCACTTTATTAATCCCTCTTTTATACAATTTATTGGTATAAGAATTCGCATCATCCGTATCAATTCTCTCCGAGATGATCTGCTCCAACTGATACATAAATCCTTTAGAAGTTTCCTCCTTAAAACAAGAAGTCGAACCTGTATGACAAGTTGGTCCTTTGGGAACAACTTGTATCAAAATAGTATCATTGTCACAATCAACAGCAATGTTTTGAACCAACAAAAAATTACCAGAACTTTCGCCCTTGGTCCACAAGCGATTTTTACTACGACTAAAAAAAGTCACTTTTCCCTCCGCTTGTGTTTTTTCAAAAGCTGCTTCATTCATATAACCCAACATCGATACCTGAAGCGTATACGCATTTTGAACAATCACAGGTACTAGACCATTGCCCTTATCGAAATCTATCTGCATCTTACTGGAATGTTTTGGTTTTTTAAAAATTGTTTAAGTGTGGGAATCGGCACTTCTCCATAATGAAAAATACTAGCCGCCAATCCTGCACTCACTTGGGTCTGCTCAAATAGTATTTTGAAATCCTCTTGACTGCCAGCACCACCCGAAGCAATGACAGGAATATTGATAGCTTTTGCCACAGCCTCACTAATCTCCAATGCAAAACCCGCTTTTGTTCCATCATTGTTCATAGAGGTCAACAATATTTCTCCTGCCCCCAACTGTTCTGCTTTATTGACCCATTCAATAGTGTCTAAGCCCGTTGCCTTACGACCACCACTCACAAAAACCTGCCAGCCTTTTTCCGTCAATTTGGTATCTATGGCAAGCACCAAACACTGACTCCCAAACTCCTGAGCAATTTCCGAAATCAAATCAGGATTTCGAACAGCCGCCGAATTTACACTCACCTTATCCGCACCAGCCTTAACCAATACCGAAACATCCTCCAACGAATTAATGCCACCACCAACCGTAAAAGGAATATTGATTTCTTGAGCAATCTGCTCCACCAAGGCAATTAAGGTTTTGCGTTTTTCAATCGTAGCAGTAATGTCCAAAAACACCAACTCATCAGCACCCTCCTGAATATAACGTCTAGCCAATTCAATAGGATCACCCGCATCCCGAATCCCCACAAAATTAATTCCCTTTACCGTCCGCCCATCCTTAATATCAAGGCAAGGTATAATTCTCTTTTTCAACATAATATTATTTTCTGATACTTGGTATTTTCAAAATGCCTCGCATCTTTTTGCTAAGTAAATAAATTTAAATAATGAATACACAAAAAGAAGCTATGGATAATATAATTTTGCTAAAATCTGGGCGATAACACAAAAGAGCTATGGACAATGGACCATCGACTATGGACTACGTTAAACACAATCTTGAATTTTAAATCTTGAATTTTAAATCCCCAATTTCAACCCTCCCCTCATAAATTGCCTTCCCCACAATCGCCCCTTCACAACCCATCGCTTTCAATTTGACCAAATCATCCATCGAAGCAATTCCACCGCTGGCAATTAAATTCACTTTTTTGTTTTGCAAAATCTTTTCATACAAATCAAAAGAAGGGCCTTGCAACATCCCATCCTTGGCAATATCCGTACAAATCACCGATTGAATTCCTTTGCCAACATATTCATTGATAAAATCAATCACATTCAATTCTGTACTTTCCAACCAAGCATTGGTCGCAATTTTTTGATTTTTACAATCCGCTCCCAAAATGATTTTCTCTTTTCCATAAATACTCAACCATTCCAAAAACAAAGCTGGATTTTTAGCAGCAATACTTCCCCCCGTAATTTGGGCTGCCCCAGATTCAAAAGCAATCTTAACATCTTCATTAGATTTAATGCCTCCGCCAAAATCTATTTTCAAATTGGTATGAGTGGCAACTTCTTCTAGGATTTTATAATTGACAATTTGTTTGGATTTGGCACCATCTAAATCAACCATATGCAAGTATTTAATCCCATTGGCTTCAAATTCCTTGGCAACTTCCAATGGATTTTCATTGTACACCTTGTTTTTTTGATAATCGCCTTGTTGTAGGCGAACACACTTACCGCCCAATACATCTATTGCTGGAATGATTCTCATAGTTCTAGAAAGTTTTTTAAAATTTGTGTACCCACGCTAGCCGATTTCTCAGGGTGAAACTGGGTGGCATAAAAATTATCTTTTTGCAAAGCTGCCGCAAAGGGCAAAATATAGTCGCAAGTAGCCATACACTGTTTATTGATTTCTGCATAATAACTGTGTACAAAATAAACATCATCTGTTGCGTTTATTTGTTTAAACAATGCGCCATTAGTTTTTTTGAAATTGTTCCAACCAATATGAGGAACCTTGTCTTTTGGTGGGAATTTTTTGACTGTAGTATCGAAAATTCCTAAGCATTTCGTATTGCCCTCTTCACTAAATTGACACATCAATTGCAAACCCAAACAAATACCCAAAACGGGCTGTTTTAAATCTTGAATGGCTTTATCTAAATGCTTTGCTTTTAAATAATTCATTGCCGAACTAGCCTCTCCCACACCAGGGAAAATAATTTTATCTGCACTTGAAATAATTGTAACATCATCTGTCACAACACATTCACAGTTTAAACGACGAAGGGCATTTTGAACAGAACCAATATTGCCCGCATTGTATTGAATAATGGCAATCATAATACACCCTTTGTACTTGGAATGGAAAAATCACTGTTTTGCTTTACAGCCATTTTAATTGCCTTGGCAAAAGCTTTAAAAATAGATTCGATTTTGTGGTGTTCGTTCTCACCTTCACATTTAATATTTAAATTGCATTTGGCAGTATCACTAAACGACTTAAAAAAATGATAAAACATCTCAGTAGGCATCTCGCCAATTTTCTCTCTTTTAAAGATAACCTCCCAAACCAACCAAGGACGGCCTCCAAAATCAATGGCAACCTGTGACAAACAATCGTCCATAGGCAATAAAAAACCATAACGTTCGATACCTTTTTTGCTACCCAATGCCTTTAAAAAGGCTTCGCCCAATGCCAAAGCAGTATCTTCTATGGTGTGGTGCTCGTCTATTTCCAAATCGCCTTTAACCTCAATGTTTAAATCCAATTGGCCGTGCTTGGACAACTGTTCCAACATATGGTCAAAAAATCCCAAACCTGTATTGATCTTATTTTTACCTGAACCATCCAAATTCAATTCAATCGCAATATCCGTTTCTTTGGTTTTTCTTTGTACATTTACTTTTCTGGGAATGACCTTTAAAAATTGGTAAATCTCTCCCCAACTTTTAGTATTCAATACAGCATGCTCATTGGGAGAGTCGCTAATAAAAATACCTTGGCACTTTAGATTTTTAGCCAATTCCATATCCGTTGTTCTATCACCAATGACAAAGGAATTTGCCAAATCATAATTTCCAAAAATATATTTATTCAACAAGCCTGTTCTCGGTTTTCTGGTCGGTGCATTGTCTTCAGGAAAACTTTTGTCAATCAAAATTTCTGCAAACTCAATGCCTTCATTTTTAAATGCCTGAATGATTTTATTCTGTGCAGGCCAAAAGGTTTCTTCAGGAAAAGATGACGTCCCCAATCCATCTTGATTGGTCACCATCACCAATTCATAATCCAATTCTTTGACAATACAAGCCAAATTTTGAAAAACACTAGGATAAAATTCCAATTTCTCCAAACTATCCAACTGATAATCAATGGGTGGCTCTATCACCAATGTACCATCTCTATCTAAAAACAATATTTTCTTCATTTTATATAATTCTATTTTTAAAATTTAATCCCCGTACAGACAAGGCATGCCTTGTCTCCCCATCCCACAATGCCGTACAGACAAGGCATGCCTTGTCTCTACCTCCCATTATACATCACACACAATTCCTGTAAACATTCAATCAATAATTTATTTTCCTCAGGTGTTCCTATCGAAATACGAATACAATTATTCACCAACTTATGTCTATTACGCACAATGATTTTTTGATTGACCAATTCTTGATACATAACATTCGCATCTTCAACTTCTACCAATAAAAAATTGGCCTCTGATGGATAGAGTTTTTTTACCAAAGGCAAATCAGCTAACTGATTCTTTAAATTTAATTTTTCTTTTAAAATGAGTTCTTTGTGTTTCTCAAATAAACCAATATTCTCTAGTGCTTCAAGAGCAGCCTCTTGATTGAGTTGACCAACATTATAGGGTGGCTTGACTTTGTTCAGCAATCGAATGATGTTTGGATTGGTAAAAGCCATTCCAACCCTAGCCGCTGCCAAACCCCAAGCCTTGCTAAAAGTTTGACAAATAATCAAATTAGGGTATTTGTTTACTTGATTGATCCAAGAAGCCTTGCTGCTAAAATCCGCATAAGCTTCATCTATGATGACAATGCCCTCAAAATTCTCCAATATTTGTTGAATGGCTTTTGTCTCCATTGTATTGCCTGTTGGATTGTTAGGGGTACAAATAAAAATCAACTTTACAGCTCGATTAGATAAGAAAGGATTTACAGTATTGACATCAATTTGGAAATCATTGTCCAAGGGTATTTTAATGAGTTGTACATTGTTGATAGCTGCTGCCACATCATACATTCCATAAGAAGGCGCAAAGGTCAAAGCCTTGTCAATACTAGGTTGACAGAAAATACGAAATGCCAAATCAATTACTTCATCACTCCCATTGCCTATGAAAATATTGTCACTCGAAATCTTTTTGATTGCTGAAAGTCTCGCTTTTAAACCTCTTTGGTAAGGATCGGGATAACGATTCAAATTGCCATATGGATTTTCATTGGCGTCCAAAAAAATGCCATTCTGGCCGCTAAATTCATCTCTTGCACTAGAGTAGGGCTTTAAATTTAAAATATTGGGACGTACTATTTTTTTTAAATCAAACATTGCTTTGTTGTTTTAATTCCTGTAATCGAATACTGACAGCATTTTTGTGAGCCATCAATTGTTCTGCTTCTGCCATTACCTCAATGCTTGGACCTAAATTTTGAATGCCTTCTTTGCTCAATTCTTGAAAGGTGATTTTCTTTACAAAACTATCAAGAGAGACACCACTGTAATTTTGGGCATAGCCATTGGTGGGTAAAGTATGATTGGTGCCACTGGCATAGTCTCCAGCACTTTCGCAGCTATAATTTCCTAAAAAAACAGAGCCTGCATTTTCAACCAGTGTACTATACTCCATTGCATTCTCAGAAGCAATGATAAGGTGTTCAGGAGCGTATTGATTGCTAAACTCAAAACATTGCTCTAAGTTTTCCAATAAAACAACACGACTGTTTGCTAGGGCTGCTTGAGCAATCTCTTTTCGAGGTAATTGTTTCAATTGTTCATTGATGGCTTTAATAGATTCTTGTAAAATTATTTCATTATCAGATAAAAGAATGACTTGGCTATCGCTTCCGTGTTCGGCCTGAGACAACAAGTCTGCCGCAACAAATCTAGGATTGGCAGTTTGGTCGGCAATGACCAATACTTCGCTAGGACCAGCAGGCATATCTATGGCAACACCATCTTGTTGTACCAGTTCCTTAGCTTTGGTGACATACTGATTGCCAGGTCCAAATATTTTATAAACTTTGGGTATGCTCTCTGTCCCATAAGCCATCGCTGCAATGGCCTGCGCTCCCCCAACTTTAAATATTTTGTGGATGCCAACTAAATTGGCGGTATACAAAATGACTGGATTGATGTTGCCACTGGAATCGGGAGGAGTACACAAAATGATTTCTTTACAAGCAGCTATTTGAGCAGGAACCCCCAACATCAACACAGTCGAAAAGAGTGGGGCAGTTCCACCAGGAATGTACAAACCCACTTTTTGAATGCCCACACTTTTACGCCAACACTTGACGCCTTTGGTCGTTTCAATTACTTGGGGTTTTTCCTTTTGACTCAAGTGAAAAGTTGCAATATTGTCTTTAGCTATTTGTATGGCATTTTTGAGAGATGCAGATACTGTCACTTCCGCAGCCTGTATTTCTTGTTTGCTTACCCTTAAATCAGATAATTGTACTTTGTCAAATTCAAGTGTGTATTTCAAAAGTGCTTTGTTTTGGAAAGTTTGGACCTCCTTAATGATGGTCGAAACGGCTGTTTCCAAATTGTCTTTTTGGAGGCTTGGGCGTTTGCTCAAGGATGACCAATTTTTTTTAATAGGATATTTCTGTATTTGCATTATAATACAATTTTATTGATGGGAACCACAAGTATACCTTCCGCACCTGCTTCTTTTAGTTCATCTATGACATTCCAAAATTGATCTTCTTCAATGACAGAGTGTAAGGAACTCCAACCTTCTTCAACCAATGGGAGAATGGTTGGGCTTTTAAGAACGGGCAAAATAGCGCTGACTGCTTCTATTTTATCATTGGGAACATTCATTAAAATGTATTGGGTGTTTTTGGCTCTAAGAACAGCTCGGATTCTAAACAGCAGTTTATCTAGTATTGTTTGTTTGTCAGCATTTAGTTTGTTGGATTGTGCCAATACTGCTTCAGATTTTAAAATGACTTGGGTTTCTTTTAAGCCATTTTTAAATATGGTACTTCCTGTACTAACAATATCACAAATAGCATCTGCCAAACCAATATTGGGAGCAATTTCTACAGATCCAGAAATGACGTGAATGTCAGCTTTGATCTTATTTTTATCTAAAAATGCTTGGAGTGTATTTGGATAAGAGGTGGCAATTTTTTTGCCTTCGAGATAGTTTAGGGATTCATCGTCTACCTCTTTGGGAATGGCAAGAGAGACGCTGCATTTGGAGAAGCCTAGCTTTTGGGTAATGCTTGCCTTTTTCTTTTTTTCAATCAACAAGTTTTCTCCGATGATGGCAACATCTGCTACACCATCTTCCAGGTATTGAGGAATGTCTGAATTGCGTAGGTAGAGTATTTCCAATGGGAAATTGGGTACACTGACTTTCAATTGGTCTTTTCCATTGCTTACATTGATGCCACAATCTTTGAGCAGTTTGAGGGAATCTTGGTGTAAGCGACCACTTTTTTGTATGGCTATTTTAAGTTTACTCATTTTAAATTTAGATTTTGTCTGAGTAAACCTTGGTGGGTAGGCAAAAAAGAACCCCGTTTGATTTACTCAAACGGGGTGATATTTTTTTGATTTATTCAAAGACATATCATTCTCACATCGCTTGAGTGCAATAATGAAAATGATGATGATGTAATTGAATAAAATTCATTTGTTTTTATTTATGGGACAAAGTTAAATGCTTTTTGCTTTCAATGCAAATTTATTTTTCTTCTCAAGAAGAAAAATAGAAAAGACCCAAACACCTTTGCAGGCAATTGAGTCTTTTTTTCTTAGAATTGCTTATGAATCATCCTATTTGTCAATTTAGAATCCGATTTGGATACCTGTTTTTAAGCCAACAGAGGTTTTGAACACAATGTCGTTGACTTGATTGTTGCCAATATTGGGTGAAAATTTGACAGTAGGTTCCAAAAAGAAGCCAACTCTTGCAATTTGAGTAGAAAAGCCCAAAGTCATATTGGCATAAAAATGACTAAAGCCTTCCCCTGCTTCTTGAGTTGCTTTCAAAAATTCGTTGTTTTCTACATTGTTGGCAAAAACCATATTGATTCCACCACCACCATAGACTCTACTGCTGACATTGTTTCTTTTGTTGCTCAACTGTAGTGGTGAGTGATACATTAATTGAACAGGTACTTCCACAAATTTTGAAACAACTTGTTGATCTTCTGGAAATACATCCTCAATCATACGATTGGTTTGGTAAGTTGCAATACCTGTTTCAAGCATCAAGTTGGGTAGGATCATTTTACCTACATTGATACCATATGACACCACATTTGCAAAGCTTTTTCTAGGATCTGTGGTTTCGTAAACCACTTGTTGTGGCATTACATATGCTTTGACCAAGACATTGCTAGGTGGAATGTTTTGAATTCGATTTTCGTTGTTTTGGGCTTGTGTACTCAAATTCATACATAGGGCAAACAAGCATACGAGTGTTATTAATAAGTTCTTCATAGTATAAAAAATTTGGGTGACTTTGTGTTGTGTTAATTGTTAAAAAATTGTTTTTCATTTTTGGCAACAGGGGATTAGACAGACCCTGTGTAAAATGTAACAGCTTTTTTGAAAAAAAAATTTACTTTATTAAGAGTCTTTACATTTGCTTAACATTTGAATAAATTTCTTTCAAAAAGAGTTTTCTCAAATTGATTAGAGCTAAAGCTTTGGTTTGTGGTAA
>JAHDIA010000166.1:0-5844 GCA_020631035.1 Chitinophagales bacterium
CAGTTCGCAGTAGGGTCATAGTTACAAGCACTTGCATCGGTACAACCATCAATTGTATTTGGTACATTAAGTACTGCATCCACTCCCAGAGCTGAAGTACAAGATCCAACAGTTATTTGTAAGTCATTGTATGTGGCAGCCGAAAGTCCTGTGATGCTTCCACTCCCTCCTATTATGTCAACATTTGTAAAGCTACCACCAGCATAATTAATGGTATAGGTTCCATCAGGCACGCCACTTGTTGTGATGTTTATGATTCCATCCATTTCATTACAAGGTGTTGGTTGCACAATCATTACACTCAAACTTGGTGCGCTACAAGGCAAACCATAATAGTGGGTACAAGCTTCTTCAAATAAGCAAGTTGCAGGAACAATGGTTTCGATTCTTAAAACATAGGTCGTATTGGGTGTCAAGCCTGTCCATTCAGGATTGAATCCACTCCCTACTCCATTCGCATTGACAACGGTAGGTGAAATGGGATTGGTAGGACAAGTACCTGATGCATACAATACGGCTGTTCTTGTTGCCACTCCACAGCCACCAGGGCTGACCAAATTGGTTTGAACTACCCCTACACTTCCACTGGCATCTGTTGTTACAGTATAGTAAGAATAAAGTGTTGTTGGACCAAAAACAAAAGGACTCTCACAAGAGGCAGGCGGATAATTTCTATCATCAAAAGTAGCTACTCCTACTATAGAACAATTGGATGTTGCACAACTTCCACAATCTCCTACAGTTGTATTACAAGTAAGTGAGAGTTCTAAATTGCCCAATGCCCCTCCTTGACCATCTACATAAATGTAATAAGTTGTTCCATTATTTGATGAAAAACTGACTTCATTGCTACCATTGTTGTTGGCAGATGTCACACAAGTCAATGCTCCACAACTGCCTGTAAAGAGGTGTAGTCTTGCTGCAAAATCTGTCCCTACATTATTGACACTCAAAACTACGTCGTCCCCTGTTCCTGTAAAAGCGTACCATACTCCCGCATTGCTTGTTCCTACCCCTGTACAACTGTTTGGTGCATCTGTATTGGTGGCACATTGTATATCATTGTTAATTGTTGTATTACAGCTAAGATTGGTTGCATCGGCACACAAATCATTGCCACAAGCAACTACATTGTCTAAGGCATAATAATCCAAACAACCCTGATTGTAATAGCAAGGATCAAAGCCATCATTTGTTGGTACAGTGACTGTTAAACAAAATATATAATCGGCTCCTGGGGTCAATCCCGAATATTCGGGATTCATCCCACTCCCTACTCCATTGGCATTGGTTACATCAGGGTTGATACTTGTTCCCCCACAATCTCCTGGAGCATACAAGTCATAGGTACGAGTAGTCAAAAAGGGACAGTCTATTCCCGAAGCAAAGCCACTACCATCTACTTGATAAACAAAGCCCAATGTCCCATTGCTTGGTACGGTAATGGTGTGACAACTGCTATGGGGAGCCCCAACCCAAGCTGTCGAACTTGGAGCAACTTCACAATTTTGATAAGTAGTTGCCGCCCCAAAAGTTCCTCTATCAAAAATTGGACAAGTAGGATCATTACAGTCGCAAGCACTGGCGACACTACTACAATTCACTGTTAGCTGCAAATTGCCCAATGCTCCACCCTGTCCATCTACATAAATATAATAATTAGTGCCATTGGTCGAAACAAAACTAACTTCATTGCTACCATTGTTGCTAGCAGATGCCAAGCAAGTTAAAGCCCCACAACTGCCTGTAAAAACGTGCAATCTTGCAGCAAAATCTGTTCCCACATTGTTGGCACTCAAATCAACATCATCCCCCGTTCCTGTAAAAGCGTACCAAACCCCTGCATTACTTGTACCAACTCCACCACAGTTACTTGGTGCATCGGCATTGGTCGCACACTGTATATCACTATTCACATTGGACGAACAGGCAATATTAATCGCATTCCCACATAAATCATTACTACAAGCAGCTACTCCTGGCACTTCATAATAATCCAAACACCCCTGATTGTAATAACAAGGATCAAAGCCATCATTAAGGGGTACAGTAACAGTCAAACAAAATATATAATCGGCTCCTGGAGTTAAACCTGAATACTCAGGATTCATTCCACTATTGAGACCATTGGCATTGGTAATATAGGGCGTTAAAGGTGTACCTCCACAGTCGCCAAGTGCATACAACTCATAGGTACGAGTGGTCAAATTGGGACAATCCAAACCTGGTGTAATTCCACCACCATCTACTTGATAGGTAAACCCTACTGCTCCACTCGCTGGAATGCTAATGGTATGACAACTGGTATGCGGACTCCCTACCCAAGCACTTGCAAAAGGTGGCTGTTCACAATTTTGATATACTGGAAAATCAGTATACTCACCTCTATCGTAAACAGGGCAAGTAGGATCACTGCAATCACAATCCGCCCCTCCTCCAGTACCACTACTGTATATACAAATATCAAAGTTTCCTCCCCCTGCATCATACTCATATACTTGTATGTAGTAATAATCGTAGGTGTTTGACCAAGTAAAATTCACTGTTTCTGTTCCACCACCCGCTGTAGCATCAGCAGAAATAACTTGAGTAGGTGTTCCACAGGGAGTGCCACTTACGCCCACAACAGAAACCACCATATCTGATCCAAAGTCACTTCCTGTAACTTCAACGGTATAAATGGTTCCAGCAACACCTCCTGATATTTCGTACCAACCTTCGTCATCCTCATTGCCAAATTGTGAACTGTCAAATTCTGGATCATTGGTAAAACCTATAGTTGAACCAGCTTGTGTTGTACAACTATTGCCAGGTGTAATGTTTGCAGTTGTCATACAAAAATCATCTCCCTGTCCTAGTATAGTATTGCTTGTGATACACAAAGCAAATAAAATCTCAAATAGGATGTAAGTATTTATCCTCATTTGTATCGTTTTTGTGAAGAAAATTTACCTTTTAGCGTTTGTTCGATTTTAAGGTAGGAATAATTCTAGTTGAACAGAATTTAATTGTCACAGTAAAACACAGGACTTCAAGCAAATAAAACAAAACATAAAGCACTATAAATAAAAAACTTATCATTTAAAAACATTTACTTTTTTAAACAACAAAAATAAGCTTTTGAAGTGTTTTAGAATTGGACGGAATGTCGAGCTTCTTACGAACGATGGGGGTAAGACAGACAAAACATAAAGAAGCCTAGCGTGTGCTTGGTGGAAAAAGTGCGCTGGACAGACAAAACATATAGAGTTAACCAGAATGAACCTTCTTGTAGCCAAATCTGGTGGACATAATTCGACAAGCTCATTACAGAAAAATTGTGAGCTGTGAATTGGAGAGGATTTCTAAAGCACCAAAGAAAAAAGTGTTCTGCCCATTGAAAAATGAACAGAACACTTTTATTATCATATTGAATCTAAGATTCTTTTACTATCTCGCTATGGTCAAACGGTCAATGCCGAGTAATTTGCCATCGCCTACCACTTGGTACATATACACACCATTGGGTAATTCGCTCAAATTATAGGACAAGCTATGAACTTGTGTTGTTGCCAAGTCTTGTTTGTCTAGCGACATCACTAGCTTACCTGCTAGGTTGTACAAGGCAATATTTAAGTCTTTGACTGGCTCTACCAATTGTAAATTAAAGACCACTTCGTCCTTGACTGGATTGGGGACTGCTTGAACAGGTGTCTCTGTCGCTATCTCTCCAATACCCGTTATATCTGACTTAAACTCAGCTATACTCAAAGCATCTTTTTCGTAGTAGGATGGTCCCTCTACAAAAGTCAAATCCAAAAGACGTTCGCTTTGTGACAACTTATCCCAATGCTTTACTACAAATAATTCGTTTTGCAAAGCTCCATCTAGCCCTTCTTCCGTTTCATCATCGCCATACAACATCATTGCTAGGTGCTCTTCTCCTTGATAAACCATTGAACCGACCAAGATGCCTGACTCACTAAATACCCCTATCTCATCTCCGTAATTTATGTCTTCCAAAAGGGCGTCTTTGACAACCAATATTGCATTGTTCGGGTGTGGCATTCCCGTCCAGACATAATGAGTAGGAACAAGTGGATTCTCTTCTTCTGGCTCTGGCCTAAATGCGTGATTTGGATCATATTGTAAGGTATTGGCATTCGCCATTTTTACCTGATAACCTCTAGTGAGCTTCATCACCAATCCATTGTTGATGCCAATGCTTGGTAGGTAGAAATTAACCAAATCTTTTACCTGAATCACATCATTTGAAATGTTATTGAACACATTTTCTGGCATCGCATTGCCTTGCAACCAATAAGCAATGATGTTCCAACCTGCGTTAAGTGGTATCACATCTACCATTGGATCAGCTTGATCTATTCCATCAATGACCAAGTTTGTTGCATTGGTTGTTTTGACTTGGTAGCCTTGGGTTATATCCCAACCTCTGTGGAAGCCTAGTTCAAAGGTGTTTACATTCAAACTTGGGATGTAAAAGTGGGTCAAGTTTTTGACCTGAATTACATCATCTTCTATGTCTCTAAAGATCACTGCCATACTATCGTTTTGAGGGATACAGTAAGAGGAGATCATATCCCAACCACTGCTCAAAGGAATAACCAACTCACATCCCGCAATTATCGTTCCCTGAACAGGTACCACCCCACCAATTCCCAAGAAAGTGGTACTGCCATCAAATACTACTGTCACAAATATTTCACTAGTGGTGCCATTGTTAAAGGTATAAATAGTTCCTTGAGGCAAGTCGATGGTTACTTGATAATCTCCTGCTGGTAAATTACCCTGAGCAAAAACACCATTGTTGCCTGTTACCAATTGATAATAAAGATCATCTGATGTTCCCAATACGCCATCTGGTCCTGCACCTGTAATGTTGACTATTACGCCTGGTACACCAACTTCACCTGGATCAAGTACACCATTGTCATTTTCATCTACAAATATGGTTGAACTGATGGCACCTACTTGACAATCGAAGTCACAAGAACCATCATCGCAGTTGGCAGTATCGTCATAGTTACAAGCACTTGGATCAGTACAGCCATTGACAGTCGCAGTAGCCAATTCACATTGACAAGTACTGGTATTCCAAGTATAAATACCGCCATTGGTACAGGGGTTTCCATCACAAGAAGTTTCAAATATACAAGAACCATCACTACAGTTGGCAACTGGATCGTAATTGCAGGCAGTCATATTGGTACAGCCATTGACAGTAGGAGTCGTCAATTCACATTGACAAGACACCATATTCCAAGTATAAATACCACCATTGGTACAGACATCTGTATCACAAGTAGTCTCTAAGATACAAGAACCATCATCACAATTGGCTGTAGGATCATAATTACAAGCATTCACATCGGTACAGCCATTAACGGTAGGATTTGTCAACTCACATTGACAAGTAGTGGTATTCCATACATAAATACCACCATTGGTACAAGGATCAGCATCACAAACAGGTTTATAAATACAAGAACCATCATCACAGTTGGCAGCTGGATCATAATTACAAGCGTTCATATCCACACATCCATCTACTGAAGTCGATACCAATTCACATTGACAAGTAGTGGCATCCCATTGTGTAATATCTCCCAATGTACAATCGGTATTACAAGTACTATCATAAGGCAAACAGGAACCATCGTCTCCATCTGCACTAGGATCATAGTTGCTTGAACAAGGATCAGTACAGCCAGGAGTACAAGGGGCAAAAGTACAAGAACCATCATCGCAACTTGCTGTAGCGTCATAGTTACAGGCAGTTGGATCAATACATCCCTCTGTTGCCGCCCCTCCACAAGTTCCTTCACAATCTATGGTATACAAACA
>JAHDIA010000166.1:5944-10375 GCA_020631035.1 Chitinophagales bacterium
ATCCCTCTGTTGCCGCCCCTCCACAAGTTCCTTCACAATCTATGGTATACAAACAGTTTCCATCTGAACAGTTGGCAGTAGGATCATAATTACAAGCACTGGCGTCCAAACAACCATTGACGGTTGCTTCACTCAATTCACATTGGCAAGTAAGGGCATTCCAAGCATAAATACCACCATTGGTACAAGCATTGCCATCACAAGCGGTTTCATAGACACAAGAAGCATCATCACAATTAGCCATCGGATCATAATTACAAGCACCAGGATCTATACAACCATTTACTGTTGGGGTTGTCAATTCACATTGGCAAGTAGTCGCATCCCAAGTATAAATACCTCCATTGGTACAAACATTGCCATCACAAGAAGTCTGATAAACACAGGAAGCATCATCACAGTTGGCGGCTGGATCGTAATTACAAGCACTCATATCAGTACAGCCATTGACGGTTGCTTCACTCAATTCACATTGACAGCTTGTCGCATTCCAAATAAAGACACCTCCATTGGTACAAGGGTCGCCATCACAAGATGTTTGATAGACACAAGAACCATCATCGCAATTCGCATCCATATCATAATTACAAGCATTCACATCAGTACAACCATTATCAGTAGGTGTATCCAATTCACACTGACATGTTACTGTACTCCATACATATATTCCACCGTTGGTACAAGGATCAGTATCACAGGCAGTTTCCAAAATACAAGAACCATCATCACAAGTGGCAGCAGGGTCATAATTACAAGCATTCACATCAGTACAACCATCAACAGAATTGGGCGCATTAAGCGTTACATCTACTCCCAAATCAGAAGTACAAGCCCCTACTGTAATTTGTAAATCATTATACATCCCCCCTGGCAAACCGCTTACGCTTCCACTTCCCCCTACAATGCTAACATTGACAAAGTTTCCCCCTGCATAATTAATATTGTATACACCATCGGGAACATTCGTAGTAGTAAAATCTATGCTTCCATCCGTTTCGATACAAACAGAGGGATCATTGCCCATCGCACTCAAAACAGGAGCAGCTAGAACTGTAATGATTTGCATTGAAGAATTACCACAACTTCCTGTTGTTGTATAAGTAATGGTATAACTTGTTCCGCCTGTAGTGCTAGACAGCACCAATGTACCATTAGACAAAATAGTCGCTCCATTGTTAACGGACCAAGTTCCTCCACTCGTTGCAGGAAGGCTCGAAGGTGTAGGATTCGCATCATTGCTACAAACAATAGCAGGATAGGTAAAATCTGTATCATCAGCAGCTTGAATAGTAATGCTTTGTGAGGCCATATTGCCACAATCGCCTGTCGTAGTATAAGTTACCGTATATGTCTGTCCAACTGTTGTTGAAGACAAGACCAAAGTTCCATTGCTTTGAATGCTTGCTCCATTGTTGACACTCCAAGTTCCTCCACCTGTTGCAGGAGCACTGATTGGACTCGGATTGGTATCATCCGAACAAACAGTTGCAGGATAGGTAAAACTTACATCGTCCAAAGCTTGTATGGTGATAGGCTGATTTAACACAGTACTTGTACCACAATCATTGCTGGCTGTAACGCTTATACTGCCACTGCCACTTGCTCCCCAATTAACAGTTATTGAGCTTGTACCCTGACCTGATGCAATCGTTCCACCTGTCACATTCCAAGTATAAGTAGTTGCACCAGCTACTGTATTAACAGTATAAGTTACTGTTGAATTTTCACAAGGCGTAATATCCCCAGAGCTAAGTGTTGGCTGAGTCGGAACAGTACATTGGATACACATAACTGACAATTCAAAAATGCCAATTGCTCCAGCTTGTCCATCTATGTAAATATAATAAGTCGTTCCATTTACAGAACTAAAATTGACATCTGATGTTCCATTGCCTGTTCCGCTAACACAAGTCAAAGCACCACAAGAACCTGTAAACACATGAATTCTAGCATTAAAATCAGTTCCTGGATTGCTCACACTCAAATCTATTTCCTCTCCTGTACCTATAAATTGATACCAAACTCCTGCATTGGCTGTTCCTCCTAAGGCACAATCTGTTGGTGCATCCGTAGCTGTTGCACATTGTAAACCATTGGTTATAGACTGATCACAAACCACCGATATGGCATCGGCACATAAATCATTGTCACAAACAACAACTCCATCAACAGCCTCAAAAGAATAATCACAGGTTTGTCCTCCAAAACCATCTATCATCAAATAATATTGATTACCTGGCGTCATTCCAGTAAGATTCAGTGTACCAGAAGTTCCTGCATTGGGCGTAAGATTGGGATTTTCGCAAACACCATTGACCTGTGATAAGTCGCCACAATTGCCTTCCCATAAACTAAACTGAACCCCATCTGGACAACCAGCACCAGCTTCAACTGCAAAATTAATGTCTACTGTTGTAGCCGATGCCGTAAAAGACAACCAAGAATTGTTTTCTATCGAACCACAAACACCTTGTGGTGGAAACAGATCAGAGTAGCTAGAAGCGGGATAGTAAGGAAAATCAACGGTATAACCACAACTCGTACTTCCCGAAAAAGGCTGACTCAAATCAAGTGGTGTGGCATTTGCACAATCATCGGCAGGGGATAAGACAGGATTGACACAGGGATCTAAATCAAGGGGATCAGGTGGGCTGACACAGCTAATTGCCGCAGACCAACCGCTTTCAAGCACCCCTACATCCGATACAAATTGCACCGTTATACAGCCTGTCGGATTAGCCGCTGTAATGGTTGTAGGAACATTATCATCACAAAATCTTCCAGGAAATGGCGGATAAGAAGCATCTGGTCCATTGTAGAAAACTAGATAATCAAATTCACAGAAATAAGGAAAAGAGGTTAAATCAAAACTACCCTCTACACCAAAAGAAGAAAAGTCAAGTTGAATGGCTTCTGTAGCAGGATCAGTAGGACAAATAGAAATCATATTGTTCTCACAATTGGAATAATTACCTGCCAAATCACCAGAATCCAAGTAGGTTCCACCACAAGTTGTAATACTTTGATTAAGAGTACTTTTATTGACACAACTTACAGATGCTTGCCAGCCTGCTTGGGTAGCTGATGCATCAGAATAAAACTCAAAAGTCAAACAACCCGAAGGATTGTTCCCTATTAAATCACAAGGAGTATTGTCATCACAAAAAGTTCCTAGAAAAGGAGCGGTTATATCTGGTCCATTGTAAACATTCAGATAATCATAGTCACAAAAACCAAAAGGATTAAAAAGTATATCATAACTACCTTCTATACTAAAGTTATTAAACGAAACACTTATAGCCTGAGTCGCTGGATTGCTTGGACAATAAGTCACAACATAATACTCGTTATTGCCATAATTGCCCCCTCCGCCTGAGTCTACAAAATTTCCTGAACATGTTACTGTTGTTTGTGCTTGTACTCCTACAAAGCCACAACAACACAACACAAGAATACAAAGCAAGGGCATTCTTGTTATTGATAAAGTCTGGATCAAACAATAAATAAATTGAACTTGTCTTTTCATGGTAGCATTGATTAAGTGTTTTGGACAAAATTTCCACATCACACAACTGCATTTAGAACAGCAGTATAAATAAATGCATTTTTTTAAATGAAATAAGGATTTTTAGTATTAAATGCACATTATTTAGGAAAAATCTATAGGTAAAAGACTTTTCTTACAATTCAAGATAGGTTTTTTTTTTGATTTATTACACAATTACATATAAATAGTCTCTAAATTCATAAAAAATCAAGTTTTAAAACCAATCAATTCTTTTTCTTTTTGTACGGAATGTTCTGGGCTTCGTGGGTGGGGGACTCCCTGCCATTCGCTTTTACTCCTCACCCTCCCTATGGTCGGGATTGCGGGGTAACCGCTACTGTCAGGCGTATTTGGCAAGCTTGAGCTCTTCGATTTCCGCTTCTTATTTTATGATATATATCCATAAAAAAAATGAATCACAACCTAAACTGATGACATTGTAAAAAGACTTATTTCGACCAAAGTGGACTTAAAATGCATACCCCAAATTGGAATTATCAATTAGGAATTGGAAAGTACTCCTCAAATTAGAATTATCAATTGCGAATTGGACAGGATACATAAAAAAAGTGTTCTGCCCATTAAAAAATGAACAGAACACTTTTAAATATCAGTGACATTTTTGTAATACACATTGCCTACAAAAACGCCATATTGATTTTCCCTACTATCTCGCTATGGTCAAACGGTCAATCCCTAGCAACTTGCCATCACCTACCACTTGGTACATATACACACCATTGGGTAGCTCGCTCAAGTTATAAGACAAATTATGCACTTGATTTGCTGCCAAATCTTGTTTGTCCAATGACATCACTAGCTTACCTGCTAGGTTGTATAAAGCAATATTCAGGTCTTTGACTGGTTCTAACAATTGTAAATTG
>JAHDIA010000167.1 GCA_020631035.1 Chitinophagales bacterium
CTATTAAAGATGATTGCCGTTTTGTTTATTAGAATAAAAATGTCCTTAAAGCTAGAAAAAGTGCGTTTTATAGGGATAACGCTTGATGTATTGGTCTTGGACCAGTTTTACCATAAAGTGTCTCAATTCGGCTATATTTTCGCGCTGAAGGGCAGAAATGAAAACTGTACTGCCACTGTTTGTCTTTTCCCAATGAACTTTCAACTCTTCAAACAACTCATCTTTGACTTCTTGCGCCAAAAACTCATCAAAATAACGAGCTCTGTAAAGATCTACCTTATTGAATACAAACAAACAAGGTTTTTCGTGGGCATTCAATTCTTGTAAGGTCTTATTGACTACCTCAATGTGGTCTTCGTAATTGGGGTGCGCCAAGTCAACCACATGAACCAAAATATCTGCCTCTCTGACTTCATCTAAGGTCGATTTAAAGCTTTCGACCAGACTGTGGGGCAATTTGCGGATAAACCCAACAGTATCGGACAAAAGAAAAGGCGTTTGTTCTAAGACAACTTTGCGAACTGTGGTGTCGAGGGTTGCAAACAATTTGTCCTCTGCAAATACTTCCGATTTGGAAAGCAAATTCATCAGCGTAGACTTACCAACATTGGTATAACCCACAAGAGCAACCCGAATCAATTCGCCCCGTCTTTTGCGTCGGGTCTGATTTTGCTGGTCAATTTTGCTAAGCTGATTCTTGAGCAGTGTAATCTTTTTGTTGACAATCCGTCTATCTGTCTCAATTTCTTTCTCCCCAGGACCACGCATTCCAATACCCCCCTTTTGACGTTCCAAGTGTGTCCAAAGACCCTTCAAACGGGGAAGAAGGTACTGCATCTGTGCCAACTCAACTTGTGCCTTGGCTTGTGCCGTTTTCGCTCGGTTGGCAAAAATGTCTAAGATGAGAAAACTACGGTCTATCACCTTGACTTTCAGTTCTTTTTCTATGTTAAAGGTCTGAGAAGGCGACAGATCATCATCAAAAATGACCATACTGATGTCATTTGCCTCAATGTAATCTCGAATTTCCTCAATTTTTCCCTTTCCAACAAAAGTACGCTTGTTGGGGTGGGGGAGTTTCTGAGTATAAATCTTGCTGACTACAGCACCTGCTGTTTGGGACAAAAATGCCAGTTCATCAAGGTATTCCTTGAGTTTTTCTTCAGTCTGATTTTGATGGACCAAACCTACCAAAACAGCTTTTTCTACCTGTTTTTCTATTAAACTATGGGATTCTAATTTCAAAATAATCTTTTTGGGGGAATTGTATTCCCTTGTGAATGAATAAAGATAAGGATTCTGCGCTTCTGTTGAAAATCAATAAGGCAGTTTTGTAGAGAGAAATCTTTTTGAATGATGGGTTTTCACATTTACATGTCAAAGGACATGAATGATTTGAACGGAACGCTTTGGGCATTTGTTTGCATGTCGAGTCCCTGCTATCCGTTTCTATGGCGGCATATTCCTATTTATTTCAGGATAGGTACAGACGTTGCTTGCAACGTCTCTACATACCAATGGGAAAACCGCCATATCCACTACTATCAGGCGTAATATCGCCTCTTTAAGTGCTTCGTAGCAACAGCTTCTCCATCCGCTTCACGCCAGCGCAATCATCAAAAAGTTAGAGCAAATAAAATAAAACCCTCAAAAGGGTAGGGTAGGGGTATTAGTGATACCTTTCAATGAAGAAAAAGAAAAACATATTCATGTTGATAAAATTTGTGAGCAAATTGGGTTTGCTTGTTGTTATATGATACAACAACTAATAGATATACAGTATTGAAATGGAAAAAGTTCCTTAAAGAAAAAAAAATATACTTATTCAACAGTTCCCACATTGGTAGGATCTTGCTTCATCATTTTGTCTACAGACTGGGTTTTTACCGAAAATTCAGCAAAAAAGTTGCGTTGGAAAAGCAAAATATAAGCAATGCCAACAGAGATGGCAGCATCGGCAATATTAAAAATATAACGGAAAAATTCTAGGCGTTGCCCCCCCAAAAAAGGCACCCATTCAGGCCAAGTGGTATCTATGAGTCGAAAGTGAAGCATATCTACAACCTTTCCATACATATAGGGGGCATAACCACCCATTTCAGGAAACATTTGTGCGACTTCTCTAGTGGTGCTCTTCGAAAAAATTTGCCCATAAAACACACAATCAATGATGTTGCCAAAAGCCCCCGCCATGATGAGTGACATTCCAAAAATCACCCCATAAGAAGCTTTGTTTTTGCTCAGCTGATGGATAAGAATCGCCATAACAATGACGGCAACAATGCGAAAGAGCGTCAAAAAGAGTTTGCCATATTCGCCTCCCCATTCCATCCCCATCGCCATTCCAGGATTTTCTATAAAATGTAAGCTAAACCATTCACCTAGTACGGGAATTTCTTGACGAAGTGTCATATTGGTCTTAACCCAGATCTTGGAAATCTGGTCAATTAGCAAAATAAAACTTACAATGGATATAGAAAATAAAGTTCGCAAGTTGTTTATGTGTTATATGTTTGAGGGATTGGGAGAATCTTCTGAAAGCAATTCCTGTTGTTCATTTTTGCTAGGGGGAGGAGCAATTTCAGAGAAGAAACTCCTTTGGAATAGCAGAATGTACACAATTCCAACAGAAATGGCTGAATCAGCAATGTTGAAAATGGGACGGAAAAACTCAAAACGACTTCCACCAAAATAAGGAATCCATTCAGGCCAATAGCCTTTGATGAGTTGGAAATGAAGCATATCTACCACTTTCCCATGAAAATAGGGAGCGTATCCACCCGCTTCAGGCAATATTTCAGCAGGTGTTTTGATGTAGTAAGTGCTTTCCGAAAAAAGCTGACCATAAAAAACACTGTCTATGATGTTGCCCATGGCACCTGCTAAGATGAGAGACATACCAAAAATTAAACCATAAGAGACTTTTTTGCGGCTCAATTGGGCAATCAAAATTCCAATAACAATGACAGCAAAGATGCGAAACAAGGTGAGAAACAATTTGCCATATTCTCCACCAAATTCTATCCCAAAAGCCATTCCTGGATTTTCGATGAAATGAATCTTAAACCACTCACCCCAAATGGGGAATTCTTGACCCAAATACATATTGGTCTTGACCCAAAACTTGGAAATTTGGTCAATGATCAAAACGACGGCAACAATAAAAATGGATAAAAAAGCTCTCAAATTTAATTCTATGTTTCGTTTTACTTATCTATCTCTTCTAGCTTTTTTGGCCTCAATACTCAAAGTAGCATGTGGAACAACTTTTAAACGTTCTTTGCTAATGAGCTTATGGGTAACACGGCAAATACCATAAGTTCTGTTTTTAATGCGGACAAGCGCATTGTCCAAATGTTGGATGTATTTGACTTGCCTTGCGGCCATTTTGTTCAAATTTTCTTTTTCAGATGTAATGGCTCCATTGTCTAAGCCAGCAGAGCGAGCATCCTCCAATTCTTCACTTGAACGTGTAATCTGTTCTTGTAAAAATGTCAACTCTGATTTTGCACCAGCAATTTTTTTCTCGATGATTTCTTTAAATTCCTGTAATTCTGCATCAGAGTAATATTCCTTTTCCTTTTTGATTTCTTCCACTTGGCTGTATGTTTTCTGTGAGAAAATAGCTCTTTGTTATAAAGCTTGAAATTACAGAGCAAGTTTTATATACTTTATAATAAAGAACGAAGAAAATTAAACGATAGTTATATAAACTTTTAGGATTTCTCCATTTATGTCTAATTCTACTGCATCTTCGGGCAGTTCCTCAACAAACGAAAGTTCGTCGGTTAATGTTTCGGTACAGATGTAATCTTTAAAAGCATCTATTGCCATTTGTAAGTTGGGATTGCTCAAAGCACTCAACTTAATTCTATCTGTGATGTTAAAATCTCTATCTTTTCTCAAACGCTGGAGTTTATTAACTATTTCACGAGCATATCCCTCATTTCTCAAAGTTTCATCTATTTGAATATCAAGCGCAACAGTTAAGTCGTTGGTACTATTGACCAACCATCCAGGCACATCTTCGGTACTAACTATAACATCTATTAGCGACAATTCCAAATTTTCACCATCAATATTTAACTCATATGTGCCATTTTTTTCAAACGTTTGTATGTCTTCTTGAGTAAATTGAGTCAAAAGTTGCTGAATCTGTTTCATCTTTGAACCAGCTTTTCTACCCAGTTCTTTAAAATTGGGTTTTATCTTCTTTGTGAAGACGCCAGTCGTATCCGTCACATATTCTATCTCTTTTACATTCACTTCTGACTTAATGAGATTCTCAACGGCTTGGACATTTTGTTGGAACTCCTCACTCAAAACAGGAATCAATACACGTTTCAAAGGTTGACGAACCTTGATGTCTTCTTTTTTGCGCAATGCCAAAACCATAGAAGATAACTCTTGAGCCAAACGCATTCTTTCTTCCAAAACAATATCTACCAAGTTTTCGTCAAACTCTGGGAAATAGGACAAATGTACTGAAACATCGCTGTCTTCCTCTACCTGACACAAGTTGCGGTACAACAAATCAGAAAAGAAAGGTGCGACAGGCGACATCAACTGAGCGACTGTCTTCAAACAAGTATACAATGTCTGATAAGCTGATTGCTTGTCTATTGAATCCGATTCATTGGCAGGCTTCCAAAAGCGTTTTCTACACAAACGAACATACCAATTGCTCAAGTAATCTTCCACAAAACGTTGTACATGTCTACAAGCCCTGGTTGGGTCGTAGTCTGAGAATGCCTCATCCACATTTTTGATTAAGTTGTGCAAACGAGACAATACCCAACGATCTATTTCTGGACGGTTTGCTACAGCAACCAAATTGTGTTCATCATAAGCAAACTCATCTATATTGGCATACATTGCAAAAAAGTTATAGGTATTGTACAAAGTACCTAAGAATTTGCGCTGGACCTCTTGTATACCCAATAAGTCAAATTTCAAATTATCCCAAGGTTGCGAATTAGAGATGATGTACCAACGAGTCGCATCTGCTCCATATTTGGCTATGGTTTCAAAGGGATCAACTGCATTGCCCAAACGCTTCGACATCTTATTGCCATTCTTATCCAAAACCAAACCATTCGATACCACATTCTTAAACGAAACCGAATCGAACAACATTACAGCTATGGCATGCAAGGTATAGAACCAACCTCTTGTCTGGTCTACACCCTCCGCTATAAAGTCGGCAGGGTAGTTTTGCTCAAAAATGTCTTTGTTTTCAAACGGATAATGCCACTGAGCATAAGGCATTGCCCCCGAATCAAACCAAACATCTATCAAATCGGGTTCTCTTGTCATCTTTTGACCACTATCCGAAACCAAAAAGACTTTGTCAACATAAGGTTTGTGCAAATCAAAGTCTTCAGCCAATTGTTCACTCATAAAGCCCGCCTCAACAGCTTTGGCAACTTCTTCTCGCAACTCAGCCAAAGAACCAATGCACTTTTCTTCCTCACCATCTTCTGTACGCCAGATGGGTAGGGGAGTGCCCCAAAAACGAGAGCGAGACAAGTTCCAATCTTGCAAATTCTCCAACCAATTCCCAAAACGACCCGTACCCGTCGAAGCAGGTTTCCAATTAATCGTTTTGTTCAATTCTGCCATACGTTCCTTGGCAGCCGAAGCTTTGATGAACCAAGAATCTAAGGGATAATACAAGATGGGTTTGTCCGTCCGCCAACAATGTGGGTAATTGTGTGAATATTTCTCGACCTTAAACGCCCTATTTTCTTTTTTCAATTTAACAGCTATATCAATATCTGTAGAAACATAGTCTGCTTCATCTTTGTAGTTTTTGACGTAACGATTGGCAAATTCGCCCATTGTCTCAATAAACTTTCCTTCCTTGTCTACCATCGTCAAAGCCCCAATGCCATTTTGCTTGGCAACTCGCATATCGTCTGCACCAAAGCTAGGAGCAATATGAACTATACCTGTACCATCTTCAGTGGTAACAAAGTCACCCAATATCACTTTAAAAGCATCTCCTTCTTCAGGTTGGGCATAAGGCAATAATTGCTCATAAGACATTCCCTCAAAATCAGCTCCTTGATGCTCAGACAATACCTCATAAGGGATGTTCTTTTGCCCACCTTCATATTCCTCAAATGAGAGTTCGGCATTTTCAGGCTTAAAGTAATACGACAATCTATCCTTTGCCAAGATGACTTTAATCTCTTTATGGGTATAAGGATTAAAAGTACGCACCTTTACATAGGTAATTTTTTTCCCAACCGCCAAAGCAGTATTAGAAGGCAAAGTCCAAGGCGTGGTCGTCCAAGCCAAAAAGAACTCATTGTCTACATCAGCTATTTTAAACTGTGCGACAACAGTAGTGTCTTTTACATCTTTATAAGTACCAGGTTGGTTCAATTCATGCGAACTCAAACCCGTTCCAGCCGCAGGAGAGTAGGGCTGTATGGTATAACCTTTGTACATCAAATCTTTGTCATAGAGTTGTTTGAGCAACCACCACAAAGTCTCAATGTACTCATTTTCATAAGTAACATATGGATTGTCCAAATCCAACCAATACCCCATCTTAACCGTCAAATCATCCCAGAGGTCTTTGTATTTCAATACCTCCTTACGGCAGGTGGCATTGTATTCCTCTACGGTGATTTTTTTGCCAATATCCTCTTTGGTAATACCCAATGTTTTCTCCACACTCAACTCAATGGGCAGACCGTGTGTGTCCCAGCCCCCTTTACGATGAACTTGGCGACCTTTGAGTGTCTGGTACCGACAAAACAAATCCTTGATACTTCTTGCCATTACGTGGTGTATACCAGGCTTTCCATTCGCTGATGGAGGACCTTCATAAAACACAAAAGGCTTCTGTCCCTCACGAGAACTGATGCTTTTTTCAAAGATGTTTTGGGCTTCCCAAAATTTCAAGACCTCCTTATCCAATGCAGGCAGATCAAAATTTGTAAACTGACGATATTGTAGCGTATTCGTATCCATACTGTCTTAATTCAACACATAACAAATAGGTTCCCAAAGGGAATTTAAAATTTCCGCAAAGGTAGTGAATTTTGCTTGATAGTTACTTGCTTACTTGCTTGATTGTGTAATTGTCTCCGTTACAGTCGTCATTCCCAAATACCAAAAGCGGAGCGCATTGGGATATTGGGAATCTCCAAGCAACGAAGAACCCAATAGTAGTAGTGGGTATAACTGAAAAAGTTAGCTTGATAAGTTAGCATATTATAGAGCAACGTATGTGGTTCATGGCTACACTCACCCTGGTTAACCAACGCATACTTCATACTTCGTACAAGTGTTCATCCACCCGCTCATCCTCCGCTTTCCCCAAAAAAACCTACAATTAAGTACATGTGCTCAATTAATTTGATATAAAACTCATTTTAATTTACTGATAATCAATTATTTGAGAGTTTGTCTGAATATTATTGAATCAGCACACCTACTTACAGTTGTAGTAACTATGATACAGAAAGCATATTGAGTAATTCTGCAATTATTACAACCACCAATAATGTTTCTTATGCAGATGGACAATGTGGTGCTTTTGCTAACTTATTTATTGATGTATTAAAAATGCAAGGAATACATAACCAAAATAATTATGTTAGATACCTTCCTCTTGATCCTATAAGTAGTGATAATGAATTTCTTGTTAAAGAATGGTCTATCCCTTCTGATATAGGATTATCATCTCAACATGGAGGTGAAAATTATACTCATAGAAATGCTTTAAGAGCAGGATTTAATTCAAGTACTAATCAGTTCTTTATTTTTTACCAAAAACCCAATGATCAAGCATTTGCGTGGGTAGTAGAAGAAGTAATAGATGAACCTGGCATTGAAGGAATAGGAATAAGTTATAATCCTAAATCTTTTTTTGAAAATCATCAAATTGCACGTATTAAACTTAGCGAAAATCCAGATGTTTATAAATATTATGATCCTTCTTACGGTAAAAGTTTTGATTCTTTACAAGACATTGAGGATGAGGTAATAGTTGGATATGTATATGCAACTTTAGGATTGGTTAATGAGTCAAATCCTTTAGTTGATTGTGATTGCAATTTAGATGGTGATAAACAGGACAACGATGTGTATTGTTATGTTATGTATATAAGGGATAAACAGAGTAGTGAACCAATTAATATTAAAGAGGAAATAAACACAAAATAAAATTAAAAATATGAAATATATATATATAATAATAATGGTTTCTTTATTAGGAACTTATCAAATAAAAAGTCAGATAGTTGAAACTGATAATTTACAAATGATATTTAAAAAGGACTTAATTGAATATCAAATGATTCAGAAAAAGTCAATTGATACTTATCTATTAAATATAAAGCAAAAGGAAAATATAGAAGAGCAGTTTGTTTTGCCTGTTGGAAGGATACACAAATATCATGAAAACAATCCTTTTAATATTTATGTTGAAAAGGATAGTTTAATATTTATGTATATAGACTGGAGGCAGTCTAGCCAAGAAATTGGTAAAAGAAACTGGGGTGGGTATTTAGGAAAAATATCAATAGATAAATTGAAAGCATATTCTGAAAAGAACAGTGAAAATAAACAAATTATTGATGTAGTAAGGGAGGGGAAAAAGATTTATAGCCCAATAACCAATCAAATTGGTCATATGGAAAATAGTAGTTACTTGCATCATAGAGAAGGAAAATTAGAAACTGAATTACTTAATTATTCATTTATTGAAATGGAGGAGAAATATTATGTGCTGATAAATTACAAAGGAGAAATACAAGTACTGAGTATTGGTAATAATTGGGAGGAATTAAATGCGAAGCCTCATAAAACTTTGAGTGACTTTGGACAGGATGCTAATGCTTACATGGAATATTATTATCAGAGAGATTGGCAAATAGATCACAAATTCCCCTTCCAAACAGGTTCTATAAGAGCCTTTGCCCTTCAAAATCAGATATACATTATGGCATTGGATACCGATGAACTGTTCTGTATCAAAGAAGGCGAACTCCAAAAAGTCAATCAACTGCCCAAATCCCTAGCCAAAGAGGGAACCCTTATCATAGACAAAGACGCCGATGCTGTATACCTTGCCCCACCGTCCAATGACTACAAAAAAGGAGCATGGCAGAATACGGCTATCAATGTTTTAAACAATCAAGCCATTCCTCATTAGTAGGTTTCAGTTTGCAACTGAAACCCAAAAGTAGCTCAAGTTTGTAACTTGCAGATAGTAACAAGTCACAGACGTGCTCTAATTCAACTTTAAGTGTTAAGCGATAGCGTCACTTAAAGTTAGGTTAGTCGCCACCAATACCATTTGCAAACCCAATGTAAGCTCTTTTAAACAAAAAATACCCACCCAAACAAAACAAAACAAAACAAAACAAAACAAAACAAAAATACTCCATTTTGAGCCTTTTTGAAAAGGCTTAAGATTTTGAAAAACAATGCTTTATGTGTTTCTTTTCTTTGTGTAGGTTATATATTCACATTCTCTTTAATAAGTTAAAAAGTGGCAATTTAGTCCTAATAGGTTTATATTTGTAACAAGCAAGAACGACATATTATTTTTTGTAACTAAGGAATGGTGTAGAAACTAAATGTTCAACATTTTAGCAAAGAGCTTTTTCAATATACAAGGAAAAAAACGGAGACCTAGCAAAGCTAAGGCGAGTATTTTTGACGAAGTAGATTGGTAAAGCTCAAAGATAAAAATGAACAGTTATTTGTATATTATTCCTCAAACCTAAAATTACATGAAAAAACAAGCACTGTTTTTTCTGTTGTGGCTATGCTCTGGCATATTTTACCTAGCCCATGCCTTTACAGTAGACCCTGGAACAGACAAAGAGGTCTTTGATGGAGCCACAACAGTACTCGGAGGCTGTCCAACCGCCTCTGGTGGAAAAGAACCCTACACCTACGAATGGACCATAACGGGCGACAACACTCCATTCTCTACCGAAGCCAACCCACTGGTTACCGTTAACAGTGGGACAACTGACTACACCATAACCGTCAAAGACAACAATGGTTTTAGCTGTACAGAGTCTATAAGCATCACAGGTGTAGCGAATGATTTAGGGGTAGAGCTTATTGAAGTATCCTTTGAGGATAATATAACTGTTGTGGATGACCATGTTGAGGATGCTGACTTGATAGCAAGTATTCAAGGTTCTGGTAATTCAAATTTACAACACTTGTCTAACCTAAACCCAGAAAATTTCACCTATTATGAAGCTCCGCATTGGTCAACAACAAATTATTCTGGAGGAAACCCTATTCCAATTTGTTATGTTAGAAACAACACCATAAAATTAAATGGAAAGTTTACCGTTACTAGTCAACCCACTAACATAGAAATAAGGGGACTT
>JAHDIA010000168.1 GCA_020631035.1 Chitinophagales bacterium
TAACCACAGATAGTTTTGATGCAACAACTTGTTCTTGTGTGAATACAGAACCAAATCCAGATGACGGTTGTGATTTGACTACAGATAGTTATGATGCTGCTAACTGTATGATTGTTAATGCAGCACCAGATTGTGATGATGGCGATGCCAATACAAGTGATAGTTTTGACGCTGCTAATTGTATGTGTATTAATACTGTAAATGACATATTTGGTTGTACCAATCCTTGTGCGGATAACTACAACAGTATGGCAACAGTAGACGATGGTTCTTGTATGTTCCCAAGTCCAGATGATGGCTGTGATTTGACAACAGATTCTTATGATACAGTAAATTGTGTTGTCATCAATACGGCACCAGATTGTGATGATGGCTGTGATTTGACTGTAGACTCATTTGACGCTGCTAATTGTGCTTGTGTGAATGCCGAGCCAGATGTAGACGATGGCTGTGATATAACCTTCGATTCATTTGATGCCGCTACTTGTACCATTGTCAATGCAGCACCAGATTGTGATGATGGCTGTGATTTGACTGTAGACTCATTTGACGCTGCTAATTGTGCTTGTGTGAATGCCGAGCCAGATGTAGACGATGGCTGTGATATAACCTTCGATTCATTTGATGCCGCTACTTGTACCATTGTCAATGCAGCACCAGATTGTGATGATGGCTGTGATATAACCTTCGATTCATTTGATGCTGCCAATTGTGTATGTCTCAATGAGCCACCTAGCATAGACGATGGTTGTGATTTGTCAAATGTCATTTTTGATGCAGAGAATTGTGACATCATTATAGAACTTAATGATAGTACACTACTAGACGATGGTTGTGATTTGACTCTTGATAGCTTTGATTATCCCAATTGTGTAATAGTTCACGAAGCACCAGATGTAGATGATGGTTGTGATTTGACCACCGATAGTTTTGATGCGGCAACTTGTATGATTGTCAATGAAGCACCAAATCCAGACGATGGCTGTGATTTGACAACTGATTCATTTGATGCCGCTACTTGTACTATTATCAATGAGGCACCAAGTTGTGACGATGGTAATTCTAATACTGTTGATATTTTTGATGCAGAGAATTGTGTCTGTATCAATGATGATGCTATGCCTGGTTGTACAGATGCTTGTGCGCCTAATTACAATCCTTCTGCCAATATAGATGATGGAAGTTGTGATACTTATGATACAACTTGTAACTCAGATTGTACATTGGGAGACATTACAGTTTGGGACCCTAATACTTGTTCTTGTGTTGTAGAAACAACAAGTATTTTAGGTTGTACAGACGATGCTGCTTGTAACTATAATCCAGATGCCAATTGTGAGGACAATACTTCTTGTATTTACCCAGATGGTTGTACAGATGGGAATGCTTGTAATTACGATCCAACTGCTTTGTGTGATGATGGAAGTTGTGAGTTTGGTCAGCTTTACTATGCCGATTTTGATGGTGACGGTTTGGGTAATCCAGATGAGACCATTGAAGGTTGTGGAGCGACTCCACCAGCAGGTTATGTTGCCATAGCAGGTGATATTTGCCCAGACTTGGACAACAACTTATTTGGTCAACCTTGTGATGATGGTGATCCTGCAACTGCCTTGTCTTTCTACTCAGAAATTTCTTGTGAGTGTGAAGGCTTCGACAGCAGTTGTGAGCTTGATTTACCGAACAATGGTTTGGGTCGTGAAGGGGCATTGTTTGGTATAACTGATTTCCCAATTGATGGAGATGAGGTTTATACTTGGTACAATGCTTCAAATGAGCAAGTCGCACAGTTTACCAACAATCCATATTACTCTCCAAGAGAGACAGGTACATACTATCTAATTGTTTCTGATCCAGACAATCCTGATTGTTTGCAGTTCTTGGGACCACGTACCATTACAGAATTGGATGGTTGTTGTGAATTGGACGGACCAGAAGGTCCCTGATTTTATATTAAGATAAGATAAAATATACGAGATACTAAGGCTGACTCATCAATGGGTCAGCCTTTTTTTATTTTATGGGCCAGAATGTTTTGCGCCCGTTTCGGAAAGAAAATTCGTGAATTTTCTCTACAGATTTTGCTATTAAAAGCGTCGGACGAGCGGGCGGATGAACGCTTGTACGAAGGGAAAAACATGCGTTGGTTAACCAGACCAAAACGCAGCCATAAACCAATGACCTTGCCCTATAATGAAATTACCAATGATACTTAAATCAAATAGTTACAAAATCAATTAATTATTACATGTAAATGCATTTTAAAAGACTTTTATAGTTAAATATGAGGCAATTGGCAAAATAGGATAATCAGCTTTTTTGTATGTGCCTACAAATTGTTATTTTTAGAAATTTTCAAGAAATTAAATGACCTACTATAAACAAAACCAAATCATATGAGAAAAATTAGTTACTTAATGAGTGTGTTGTGTGCCTTTGTTTTTTATTCGGCAGACATCCAAGCTCAATGTATTGCTGGTAGTGCTGGAGGCAACCCCAATCTTATGGATGATGGAGGGGGATCTTACAGCATTGCTTGTGATGGAGGTGATGTAAATATAAGTGCCACTTCGCCTATTACGGCTTCATCCAATGTTCAATGGACCAATGGGCAGACGGGGAATTTTACTTTTACGCCAGATTGTAATAGTTTGGGGTGCCAGTCATTTACTCCGTGTGTGCCTGCAGGTACCAATATTGCTTTACAATGTATTACTTTGAATCAACTTCAAGATCCCAATGGCAATCCCGTTGCTTTATCGGGTAGTGTCCCAGGAGGTGGTTCTCAAACTGTAGAGTTTGTTGTAGAAGACATTTGTTATGTACCTGGAATGACTTACAGTGGTTCTTTGTTCATTAATTTGGGAGGAGCTGGAGATGTATCTTTGTCAGTTGTACAACCTGATGGAGTAGTACAGGGCCCCTTGACTTTTGCCATTGATTTAATCAATGGATTGTCTCCTGTACCTTTGAGTTTGTTGGGTTTAGATGTAGACCCCAATGGAACTTGGAGTATTCTTATTGCAGATAGTGGAGCTGGTAGTTTTACTTATCAGATTGATGCTGGAGGAACCAGTCAAATTTGTTTGGATGCTTTTCAGCTTGCTGCTCCTGTATGTGGAGATCCTATAGAGGTTTGTACTTTTGGAGGATGCCCAACTTTCCAAGGTATTACTGCATCAGAAACTGAGATTTGCTCGGGTGGATCTTTTGATTTGTCAGCTAGTTTGGATCCAGTAGGTGCGCCCAATGTTACTTACAATTGGTCTGGTACAGGGATTACTGATGCTAGTAGTGCCAATCCTAGTATAACAGTGACCAATACGACTTGTGTACCTGTTACAGAGTCTTACTTTTTGACTTTGACTTGTACCAATGACGGAACAGTGTTGGCAAACAATGTACAAGTAGATGTGACAGTCTATCCAGAAATTGACGCCAATGCGGTAGTTATAGACAATACAACCAATATTACCGATCCCAATTGTAGCATCAGTGTAACAGCACCTTGTGGCTTTGCAGTGAGTGGTTCAACGACTTTCTCTCCTGGTGACAATGGCGTATCGGTAGATTATGTAATCTCAAATGGCAATCCCGCTTGTGATGTGACGGTTTCTTCTGTGGTCAATTGTATAGGAGATTGTACGCCACCAGATGTATCGGTTAATGTAGGAAATTGCAACAACAATGATGAGTTTGTTATAGGAGTGACGGTTAACAATATGAATGATTCACAGTCTGCAGATATTGTTTTGTCCAATGGAACAACACAAAACTTTACTTCGGCGGGAAATACTTATAATTATGGTCCTTATCCTTCAGGAACGTCCATTAATATTAAGGTTTTGGATGCCAATGACCCCAATTGTAGTTTGAATTTAGGAGAGTATACTCAAAACTGTTTTACTTGTCCAGAGATGACAGGAATAGGCAATTTGCCAACAGAGGTATGTGATGGAGGTGTATTGGTTCTTTCTGCTAGTGCAAGTCAAGGGAATCCAGGAGTCGATTACGATTTTCAATGGTTTGAAAATGGTGTAGCCATTCCTGGAGGTACAGGGCCAATTTATGTACATACAGTTGGTTTGACTGATCGTTGTAATACGGCTAATTATACTTATTCTGCCGAATTGATTTGTTTGAATGGTGGCAGCCCTCCAACAAATACAAGTATGACTACCAATTCAGTTACTGTATATCCAGTACCTGAGGCAGGTGTCGATTTTGTATTTACCAATTGTTCGGTTACCCCTATTGACAATTGTGGAGGCAATTTGACTTTTACTTCTGGAGGAGCAAGTGACCCAACACCAGGCAATTCTGTAACCTTTAATTATACTGCGAGTTTTACAGGAGCACCTGCTTCATGTCAAGTAACAGGAACAACTACAGTAGACTGTCCCGCTTGTGATGATTACCCAGGTAATGGTGCAGCATCAGAAACTGTATTGTGTTGGGGCGAAAGCTTTGACTTCTCTAATACTTCTGCATTGGTTGCCAATTTGGGATATGAAGTAGGTTATGTGGTAACGCCTTTGCCGCCTAGTTTTTATCCAAGTACAACAGCTATGATTAATGCCAGTTTAACTGGAGGACCAGAAGGCTCTTTTGCTGCACCAGGAGGAATTACTCCAACTGCATACACCAATGACGGTACGCTAATCAATCCGACTGATCCTTGTGGAGAGTTGTTGTATTTTACCCCTTTTCTATCTTTTACGTGTCAGAGTTACACTGCCGAAAATACCAGTGGAGTTATTGAAACGCCAGCAGGTTCAGATTTTATAGCAGGGGTATATCAAACACCTGGTATTAGTGGTACAAGTTTATCTGTTCCTCAAGTTCCTTATTGTCCTGGTTTGGTTACTTATGACATTCAATTTTGTGCTGACGATCAGACAAATGATGGAGCTGGTTTATTTGGAGCTTGTTTTGCAGGAGAAGACCCTCTACAGGAAAGTTCATTATTTAACTTAATTGATGGCTTGCCAGGTGGGGCATTTTCTACTTTCCCCAATATCAATGATGTTCATGATTCTCAGCAAAATGTTTGTTATAGCCAGAATGGTTGGACAGCCAATCCATCAGGAGAGCAGATAAATATAGTAACTGTTAATTTACAAGACTTCTGTGCAGGGGGAAATGATAATGATTTTATGGGTTATTCGTTTAGAGTGGATGTAAATTGTAATAGTTCTTTCCCAACTATTTGTCAAAGTTGTGATGTATTGGGCTCTCCAGTAGCCGTTCGTTTCTTGCCACAAAATAGTTTGGCAAACATTGCGGTACCAGCCAATTTATGTGAAGGGGAAAGCATTGATTTGTTTGCTTTGAATCCTGCGCCTACTTCGGCAACTACTGGCAGTTATGCTTGGTACGAAGGAGCAGCATCTGGAGGCAGCCTTATTAGTAACCCAACAACAGTTACTCCGCCAGTAGGAACCACACAATATTGTGTAACTTATGCCTATTGTTCAACAGGGGATTGTGTAGATGAAACTTGTGTTAATGTTACTGTTGATCCACTGCCTGTATTGGCTACTCCAACATTGGGACCCATTTGTCCAGGCGAATCTTTTGATTTGACTTCAGTAGAAGCAAGTATTGCAACAGGTGGCAGTATTCAATGGTACATTGGTGGAACGGCTTTGGCAGGAGGTGCAGCAGTTGGAAATCCAGGTTCTGTGATTCCAGTTGCTTCTGAGCAATATTGTGCTGAGTTTACAAGTACTGCAACAGGCTGTAGCAATACTATTTGTACATCCTTTACATACAATGCATTGCCTACTTTGTTGGCAGTAGCCCCAATGGTCTGTGCCAATGAAATATTAGAGTTGACAGATTATGAAGCAGACTTAACAACAGATCCAGGTACTTTTACGTGGTATGGTGCAGATCCCATTGGAGGTGCAGCCCCGTTGGCTAGTACCAGTATTGCGAATCCTGTAGATGGAACAGAGTATTGGGTGACCTTTACTGATGCTGTAACAGGCTGTAGCAATACCACTTCCTTTGCTATTACAGTTATTCCAATTCCTATCTTGACTGCTCCTGTGGCTACTATTTGTATAGGAGAAGATTTGGATTTGAATGCCTTGGAAGCATCTATCACAACTGATGCAGGTACTTTTGTTTGGTATGATGGCGATCCTTTGACAACAGGTGTGGTAATTGCCAACCCCGCAGTGGTAAGTCCTGGGGTGGGTGATGACTATTGTGTCGCATTTACTGATGCCACAACAATGTGTACAGGATATGCTTGTTTTGTCCCTACAGTCAATCCACTGCCAACAATCAATAGTATTACTCCTGCACCACTTTGTGCAGCGACTGGTCCTTATGATTTGACTCAGTATGAAGCGACTATTTCGGCTGGCAATAACTTTACTTGGTTTGATGATGATCCTGCTGGAACAGGTGTGGAAATAATGATGCCTAGTGCAGTAGCCATTGCGGATGGTACTACCGAAACTTTCTGGTTTGTGGTAGAAGATGCCACAACAATGTGTACAGATACTGCTACAGTTGATGTAACAATTTACGCAGCTGTAAGTGCAACCACCGTTAATTTTGATTGTGCAACAGGTATTCTTTCTGTTGATCTAAGTACCACAATGGGCGGAACTGGTATGGGGTATGTTGTTACGGCTACTTCACCCAATATGGATGGAGATGCCTTGATTGATGGTGACAGTTGGACAGTCATTGTAGAAGATTCTAATGGATGTACAGAGACTGTGACAGGTACAGTTGCCTGTTGTTTGGCTATTGCACCAACATTGAGTATTGCTTCTTTTGCTGATTGTATGGACGGAACATTGGGAGGCCCTTTTGCTTTGACAGACAATGCAGATGGTAGCACCAATACAGGAGAAATTACAGAATATATATTGACTACACAACCAAATGATACCATTCGTTTGGTAGGAGACTTGGCAACTGTTCAGGCAGCCATAGATGGTATTGGAGTAGATTCAACCATCTGTGTTCAAGCCATCACACATGTTCAAGAAGAATTGGATACGGTTATTGCCAAATTGGATGATTGTGTGGGTACATTAGGATTGTCTGTTTACACTTTATTAGGGGTGCCAGTAGGTGGCAATACTTTAGAAGGAGTCATAGCGGGTATTGGAAATGTTTCGCCAGGTGCAGCCTTTACCATTGCTGATGTAGAAAATCTGATTGGTGGTTCAGGAGGTGGACCAGGTTTAGGAGGTAGCGTTGATTTGGGTGAATTGCTAGGATTGCCACCAGGAACTTTGGTTTGTGATGTTGAGCCTTTCTGTTACAATATTGGCGCACAAACTTGTATTACTTCTGGTCCCTGTGGTTGTTTTGCCGAAGCACCAAGTTTGAGTATTACAGGTACAGATTGTATGGATGGTACCATTGCCGCACCATTTACGCTTACAGATAATATGGATGGCAGTAGTAATACAGGTGAAGTGACTGAGTATATCTTAACCAATGCACCAAATGATACCATTCGTTTGGTGGGTGATGCGGCAAGCATTCAAGCAACGCTAGATGCTTTACCAGTAGATTCAACTGTTTGTGTTCAAGCCATTACTCACGTTCAAGAACAGTTGGATACGGTTATTGCTAAATTGGATGATTGCGTTGGTACATTAGGATTATCGGCTTATACTTTGTTGGGACTTCCAATGAGTGGCAATACTTTAGAAGGTGTTATATCAGGTATTGGAAATGTTTCGCCAGGTGCAGCCTTTACCATTGCCGATGTAGAAGTTTTAATTGGTGGCTCTGGTGGTGGTCCAGGTTTCGGTGGTAGTGTCGATCTAGGAGAATTGCTAGGACTTCCACCAGGAACCTTGGTTTGTGATATTGAACCATTCTGCTACAATATTGGCGCACAAACTTGTGTGACTGTTGGACCTTGTGCAGAAGGTTGTACCAATGCTTGTGCATTGAACTACGATCCTTTGGCAGTTTTAGACGATGGTTCTTGTATGTATCCAGATTGCGATGATGCTTGTCCATTGACGACCGATTCTTACGACAATGTCAATTGTCAATGTGTCAATGCTGCACCAAATGTAGATGATGGTTGTGCATTGACTACTGACTCATTTGATGCTGTCAATTGTGTAATCGTAAATACTCCACCAAATGTGGACGATGGCTGTGCTTTAACAAGCGATAGTTTTGATGCTGTGAATTGTACGATTGTCAATACTCCACCAAATGTAGACGATGGCTGTGCTTTGACGGCTGACAGCTTTGATGCCGTGAATTGCGCTATTGTCAATACTCCACCGAATGTAGACGATGGCTGTGCTTTGACGGCTGACAGCTTTGATGCCGTGAATTGTGCTATTATCAATGCTCCACCAAATGTGGATGATGGTTGTGCCTTGACTACTGACTCATTTGATGCTGTAAATTGCGCTATTATCAATGCTCCACCAAATGTGGATGATGGTTGTGCCTTGACTACTGACTCATTTGATGCTGTAAATTGCGCTATTATCAATGCTCCACCAAATGTAGACGATGGCTGTGCCTTGACGACTGACAGCTTTGATGCAGTCAACTGTGTTGTCGTTAATGCTCCACCAAGTTGTGATGATAGCGACCCAACAACAACAGATAGTTTCAATACTGCCAATTGTGAATGTGTCAATACGACTATTCCAGTATTTGGATGTACTGATCCTTGTGCAACCAATTACGATATGAATGCCAATACAGACGATGGTAGCTGTACCTATCCGACTTGTGACGATGGCTGTCCATTGACTACGGACTCATATGACAACATCAATTGTCAATGTATCAATACTCCACCAAATCCAGATGATGCTTGTCCATTGACGACTGATTCATTTGATGCGGCAAATTGTATGATTATCAATGCTCCACCAAATGTAGATGATGGTTGTGCATTAACAACTGACTCATTTGATGCCGTGAATTGTGCCATTGTGAATACGCCACCGAATCCAGATGATGGTTGTGCTTTAACGACTGATTCATTTGATGCTGTAAACTGTGTGATAGTCAACACTCCACCAAATGTGGACGATGCTTGTATCTTAACAACTGATAGTTTTGATGCCGTGAATTGTATGATCATCAATGCTCCTCCAAATGTAGACGATGGTTGTGCATTAACAACTGACTCATTTGATGCCGTGAATTGTGCCATTGTGAATACGCCACCAGATCCAGATGATGGTTGTGCTTTAACGACTGATTCATTTGATGCTACCAATTGTGCCATTGTGAACACACCACCAAGTTGTGATGATGGAGATGTCAATACAACCGATAGCTTTGATGCTGTCAATTGTGTTTGTGTTAATACTACTATTCCAATTTTTGGTTGCATTGATCCTGCTGCTTGTAATTATGATCCAACAGCCAACACCAATGATGGTAGCTGTGAATACATCTCTTGTCAACCAGGTGCCATTAGTGGAACCATATTTGATGACTTGAACAACAGTGGAGGTACTCCAGATGTAGGAGAAATGCCAATTTCTGGTGTCTTGGTAGGTATTATTGGATTTGGACCTGATGGAACCTTAGGAACAGCTGATGACGTATCTTACCCACCATTGATTTCTGGGACTACAGGTGGTTTCTCTTTGGGCAATTTGCCAGCAGGAGATTACCAAGTCACCATCAACAGTCCAAGTGGATATACTTTCCCTGATGGAAGTTTGACCAATATCTATGTTTTAACAGTTAGTCCAGGACAAACAAGTTATGTAGGCATTGGTGGATTTGTTCCACTTGTCAAAGAAGAGCAAGCTTGTAGCTTGACCATACCATTGGCAGGGGGCTGGAATATGATTTCATCTTGCTGTCGCCCAGTCAATGACAGTATTCCTGCCATCTTTAGAGACATCGAAGATTCAGTGATTCAGGTCAAAAACTTGCAATACTTCTATGTACCACAATTGGGTACCAATACCTTCGACATTGGTGGCATCCACAATGGTTGGGTCATCGAAGAAGGCTATCAAGTTAAAATGCTTGGAGCAGCTTCAGATACCAACGATTTGGTCATTCAAGGAGGCTCTAGAGTAGACGAAACAGTAGATATAATTCCGTTGAATGCAGGCTGGAACATCATCGCTTACTGGTTAGACTTGAGAGCCAACCCAGAAGATGTGTTTATGCCTATCCAATCAGATGTGATTCAGGTCAAAGATTTGACGGCCTTCTATGTACCACAATTGGGTGTCAACACTGGATTGGTAATGCGCAAAACACAAGGTTACCAAGTCAAAATGGTAACAGGCAATACAGTGATGTATGATGCTTCTTATGGCTTTAGACCAGAACCAGACGACAGTTACATTGTTCTAGAAAATATCCA
>JAHDIA010000169.1 GCA_020631035.1 Chitinophagales bacterium
ATTGCTCCAATCCGTCGCAAACTGTTTGAGCATCTACATTTAAATCACAATCAAAACAATCTCTACTACCTTCACTTTGCTCTACACAATCAGGATCAATTTCACTGACTACATTTACCAAATAAGTTGTCTCATTATCAAATGGTCCATAGGTATATTCTCCTGCTTCTAAACCTGTTTCAGTTTCATCCCCTAAAGTCAAACCAAATGTTCCACTTCCTTCAATACTTACAACTACTTCATACCCATTTTCATCTACACAATTCTCTGTAGTTGTCAATACCAAATCACACTCATAACAATCCTCTGTACCAGTTAAAGCTTGAGTACAGTCTTCATCAATTTCACTTATTATATTAATTGAATAATTACTTTCACTATCATATGGCCCCATAGTAATGGTGCCCATTGTTTGTCCACTCAATACTGTTGTTCCATCATCTATTGCATAGGTTCCACTTCCTGTTAACTCTATTTCAACTTCATAAGTCTCAAAATCCAAACAGTTTGTGTTTGCTGTTGCCAACAAATCACATTCAAAACAATCCTCCGTTCCATTGATAGACTCTATACAATTTTCTCCAATTTCACTCACTATTTCAATGGTATAAGTTTCATTATTTTGATAAGGACCAAAATTGTAAGTATTGGCTTCTAAGCCCGACTGTTCTTCTCCATTATTAATTGCGGTAAAGGTCCCCCCTCCACTAATCGTAACAATCACTTCAAAGCTTGCTTCATTTATACAATTAACTTCTGAAGATATACTTAAATCACATTCAAAGCAGTTTTCTGTACCACTAATGGTTTCTGAACAATCTTCACCCTCCACTTCTGTTGTAACAGTAAAAGTATAATTTTCATCATTTACATAAGGTCCAAAAACCAATTCACCTGCACTAATGCCCTCTTGGACCTCGCTACCATCACTTACAGTATAGGTCCCTGTTCCACCAATAGTCAAGACAACTTCATAACTTTCCAAATCAACACAGTTTTCTGTTGTATTGAGAACTAAGTCACATTCAAAACAATCATTGGTTCCTGTTTGTGTTTCAGTACAAGTCGGATCAATCTCACTGGTAATTGTGATACTATAATTGCTTTCACTATTATAAGGCCCTAATATCAAGTCTCCTGCTGTTATTCCTGTTTGAACAGCATTGCCATCATCTACTGTAAAAGTACCACTACCTGTAATAGCTAAATTTACATTATATGATTCCAGGTCTACACATTCTGTAACAACAGAACTCATCAAATCACATTCAAAACAATCCTCTGTGCCATTAATGCTTTCTGAACATTCTGAATCTACTTCACTTGTTACAGTAATAGAATAGTTCTCATTATTGGCATATGGACCCAATACTACAACTCCAGTTGTAACACCCATTTGAGTTTCATTACCATCATCTACAGTATAGGCTCCTGTTCCACCAATTGTTAATTCTACACTATAACTTTCTAAGTCATTACAAACTGTATTAGCATTCAATGTTAAATCACACTCAAAACAGTCATTGGTTCCTGTTAAGTTTTGCTCACAAGTTTCCTCTGTTTCGCTTGTGATTTGAATATCAAATACTTCTTCATTGGCATAAGGACCAAAAATATAGCTTCCTGCTTCAATCCCTATTTGTACATCATTGCCAGCAGTTAAGGTATAATCACCTGTACCTGTAAATGTCACTTCTACATTAAAACTCGTTTCATCAATACAAACTGTTTCAAAAGAAGCTTCTAAATCGCAACTAAAACAATCTCTCGTACCACTAACATTTTCTGAACAATTTTCTTCTATTTCACTTACAACATCAATACTATAAGTTTCATCATTGGTATAAGGACCAAAAGTATAGGTTCCAGCCAACTCTCCAGTTAATACATCACCACTACCGTCGTCAAGACTAAATGTTCCATCTCCTGTAATGGTTACATCTACATTATAACCATTCTCGTCTATACAAGTTTCTGTAGCTGCAACAATTAAATTACATTCAAAACAATCCTCTGTACCATTAATAGATTCAGAACATTCTAAATCTATTTCACTACTCACAGTAATAGCATAATTTTCATTATTGTTATAAGGTCCCAATGTATAATCACCAGCCACTGCTGCCATTTGTTGGCTAGTACCATCATCTATAACAAATGTACCACTTCCACTAATTGTTAAATTTACATTATAGGTTTCAAAATCAGCACATTCAGTATTCGCATTTAAAATCAAATCACATTCGTAACAATCTTGTGTCCCCATAATGGTCTGTGTACAAGTATTGTCTTCTTCACTGGTGATAATGATTGTATACATTTCATCATTGGCATAAGGACCAAATACCAAACTTCCCCCTTCTACATTGTTTTGTACTGAATTGCCATCGTCAATGCTAAAGGTTCCTGTACCACTAAAATCAATCTCGACCTCATATGTTTCTAAATCCAAACAATTGGTATTCGCTGAAGCACTCAAGTCACACATAAAACAATCCTCTGTACCACTTACATTTTCTGTGCAATTTCCATCAACTTCGCTTGTTACAATAATATTATAAGCCTCATCATTGTCATAAGGTCCAAAGGTATAAGTTCCCGCACTTTGCCCTGTATCAGGCAATCCAACTCCATCATTTATAACAAATGTACCACTTCCAGAAATCGTCAATTCTACATTAAAACTCAATCCATCTATACAAGCGACATTGCTTGTCAGATCCAAATCACAATCATAGCAATCATTGGTACCTGTGAGCGTTTGACTACAAGTCCCATCTAATTCACTGGTCACAATTATTTCATAATTTTCATTATTGTTATAGGGTCCTACACTTAGCATTCCAGCACTCACAGCTGTTTGAGGTGGATTTACTCCATCATCAACGGTAAATGTTCCGCCTCCTGTAATAACCACATCTACATTAAAGCTTGACAAGTCTATACAATTTTCTGTAGCATTTGCCATCAAATCACATTCAAAGCAATCATTGGTGCCACTTACATTTTGACTACAATCTTCCTCTATCTCACTGGTCACCACAATATTGTAATTTTCATCATTATTGTAAGGTCCAATTGTCACTACTCCAGCAGCAACGCCAGTCTCTACTGGATTGATTCCATCATCAACGGTGTAAGTTCCACTACCACCAAGCGTTAATTCTACATTGAATGTTTCCAAGTCAATACAAGTTTCTGTAACAGAAAGACTCAAATCACAATCAAAACAATCTTGACTTATAGGAATGATTTCTCTACAAGAAGAATTAAGTTGACTCGTTACTTGTATATCATAAGTCTCATCACTATTGTAAGGCCCCAAAGTATAGGTTCCAGCAGTTTGATTACCTGCTGCAGGTCCTAAGTCATCTCTTATGATAAATGTTCCAGAACCACTTACGGTTAACACGACCTCAAAAGTTGTTGCATCAATACAATTAATGACAGTACTAGTTTCCAAATCACACACAAAACAATCATTGTTACCTGTCAATATTTGAGTACAAGTTGATTCAATATCACTGGTCACTGTATAAGCATAAGATTGATTGTTGTTCAATGGTCCAAAAGTATAAGTACCTGCTGTAATGCCTTCCTCAACAGGATTCGCCCCATCAAAAATGGTATAAGTACCTGTACCACTTAGGGCTATATCAATATTATAACTTTCTAAATCAATACAGTTTTCTGTTACCATAGCATCCAAATCACAACTAAAGCAATCATTAGAGCCATTCAAAGTAAAAGAACACCCAGTATCAATCTCACTTACAATCAAAATACTATATGACTGATTGTTGTTGTAAGGGCCCATTGTGACACTTCCTGCTGTTTGTCCTGTAAGTGGTGTATTGACTCCATCGGAAACAGTGTATGTCCCACTCCCCACTAAGTCAATTACCACATTGTAAGCAGTCAAATCTATACATTCTGCTTCTGCTATCGGCATCAAATCACAGTCAAAACAATCATTGCTTCCATTGATGGTTTCAGTACATCCTTCTTCCACCTCACTACTCACAATAATGCTGTAGCCCTCATTGTTGTCAAAAGGTCCATAAGTATAGGTTCCAGCCACAATACCTGTTTGCAAAGCATTCACTCCATCATCTACAGTATAAGCTCCACTGCCTGAAATGGTCAAGTTCACCTCATATCCCTCAAGCCCATTACAAACTTCTTCTGTTTCAAGCATCAAATCACAATCAAAACAATCAAAGTTACCATTGATGGTTTGGGTACAGCTTGCATCTTCTTCACTCGTAATCTGTAAACTGTAAGAAGTACCATTGGTATAAGGCCCTATAGTGCTTGTAGCATCCGCTTGTAATCCTGTCTGAATTGGATTAATGCCATCACTCAAAGTAAAAGTACCACTACCCATTACTATGGTCACCTCTAAAGTAAATTCAGTCAAGTCATCAGAACAAACCTGATTGGCAGTTGCCAACAAATCACACACAAAACAATCATTGCTTCCTGTCAATGTTTGAGTACACCCTGCATTGATCTCGCTAGTAATAACAATATCGTACTGAGCTTCATTCGCATATGGTCCAAATGTCAACATACCCGCACTTACTCCAGTTTGGATTGGATTGATTCCATCATCAATAGTATAAGTACCACTAGCTTGTAAATCTACTGTTACTTCATAAGACAGTGCATCAATACACGTAACACTTTCGCTGGCATCTAAGTCGCAATCAAAACAATTGTTGCTACCACTGATGGTTTGGGTACAACTTTCTTCTATATCACTTAGCACTACAATAGTATATGCTTCTTCATTATCATAGGGTCCAAATGTTAATACTCCCGAACCTTCAACTGTTTGAATAGGATTAACACCATCACCTGCTAAATAAGGGCCTGTTCCCTGTATATCCAACTCCACTGTGTAAGAGCCCAAATCATCAGCACAAATCTCACTCTCCACCACCAATAAATCACACTCAAAACAATCAAAAGTACCTGTCAATGTCTGAGAACAACTGCCTTCAATTTCACTGGTAATTACGATGGTATAATTGGTCTCATTCTGATAAGGTCCCACACTTACATTTCCAGCCGATACACCAGTTTGTACAGGATTGACTCCATCATCAATGCTATAAGTTGCTGTACCAGACAAAGTCAATTCTACATTGTACTGTTCCAAGCCATCACAAACTTGATTCTCACTAACTGTTAAATCGCATGTAAAACAATCATTGCTTCCAGTAATGGTTTGTGTACAATTATCTTCCACCTCGCTTGTAACAGTGATATTGTAAGCCTCATTGTTATTGTAAGGTCCATAAGTATAGGTTCCAGTTGCTGTATTATTTTGTACAGCATTGACACCATCATCAACAGTATAAGTACCTGTTCCACTAATGGTCACTTCTACATTGTAAGTAGATTCATCTATACATACTGTATTTTCTTCTATGACCAAATCACAATCAAAACAGTCTTGTGTACCATTGACAGTCACACTACAATCGTCTGGTCTATTCTCATCAATTATGGTAATAATATAGTTTGTTTCACTTGCAAATGGTCCGACTTCAATTACACCAGCAGACTGGTTGGTCAATGGCATATTCACTCCATCATCAATTGTATAAGTTGCTGTACCATTGATGGTCAATTCTACATTGTATTCACCCAATCCATCACAGATGGCAATATCTTGGACACTCAAGTCACAATTGAAACAATCGCTAAATATATTTTCAACAAATACACAAGTACTATCCAATTCACTAGTAATAGTAAAGGTCATATTGGTCAAGGTAGGATATGGTCCAAAATACATCAATTGATCTATTCCTACGCCTGTCATATTTATGTCCATCCCATTCGTCACTGAGAAAGTACCTTCTCCTGCATCAACCACAAAAATCACTTCATACTCTGTTTGATCCAAACAATTAGGCTCAATGGCAATTGCCACTGCATCACAATCAATAGGATCAGAACAATTAATCGGACCTTCAATGCTACAATCATTGGCATCGGTCACAACCAAATAAAACGCCCCATTCGTATTGGGGAACGCACCTGTTTGATTGCTACCCAATAAAGTACTTTGATCTGCTGTATACAATTCATATGTCAATGGAGCAACTCCTCCCATCACTTCTATGCCAGATGCACAGGGATACTCACCCAATAAGGTAAAGGGTTCTATCACCTCTATCTCAAAAGTTTCTATACACAAATCTTCTGTTGGTATACCATCCATTCCTATGTGATTGTACAATACAACAATGGTATGGGAGCCTTCTGTCAAGCCCTGGTACACAAAATTGCCACTAGCATCAAGATTGCCCAATATGCCATCTATATCAGAACTCACTTGATAATTGGTCATAGAATAATTGGGATGGTCTGGCTGTCCTCCTGACACACTAATATTCAATTCTCCATAATCACACAATGCTGTATTATTAACAATATCTATAGAATCATACGCTTCTACCATAACGATAGTCTCACATCCATCAATATCTTCTACTGTAACTTCATATGTTCCCTCCGATACATTCTCAAATCCATTGGCTAAATTATCAGACGTAATACTTTGAATGCTCATTCCATCATTGAGACTAATGGTATAAGGTCCACCATTGCCTCCACTAACAGCATTAAAATTAATGCTTTCAAAAACACAAGCTGCATCCGCAATTTCTAAATCAATTTCCTCGATTATGTCTACTTGTATGTTTGCATCACAAATACTAGCAGTTGTATTACCATCAGCATCAATGTAATTATAACTTACATTTATGGTATGTGTTCCTGTTGTAAGATTGTTGGCTGTAAAATTGCCATTGGCACTCACATTACCCAAGGCTCCATCAATACTAGAAGTAACCATATAATTGGTCATTGAATAATTCGGATGGTCTGCTTGCCCTCCTGTAATTTGTAAATCTATTGCATTGTAATTACAAGTACTGCTACCAGCAAGGTTTTGTATACTTATAGGTTCATACACTTCTACACTAAACAATTCTGAACAATTGTCTTCATCTACTGCTTCAATGGTATATGTACCTTCTGACAAAGCACTAAAAGTATGGTTGATTGTATTGCCAACAACTGGTACAACTTCTCCTGTCTCCAAAAGCGTCAAGGTATAACCAATGCTGCCAAAATCTGGCACACTAGGATCCAAGCCTCCTGAAATGTCTCCCAATACAATCTCATTGGCAGAACAAGGAGTATAAACAATTTCTAAATCTATTGGTCCTGCAACCACTACATCCAAAGTCTCTGCACAATAGACACCCGTTCCTACACCATTGACATCTAAATGTTCATATCTGACCACAACTTCATAGCTTCCTTCTACCAAGTTTGCATCAGTAAAGATTCCACTGGCATCAGAATTACCTAATAATACTCCATCTACCAAAACCTCATATGTATTGTTGGATATGGCAGGCTGTCCACCTGTAATTTCTAAATTTAAAGTTCCATATTCACACTCTCCCAAACTGCTGCTTACACTTATCGGATCATAAATTTCTACATCAAAACTTTCTGAACAGCCTGTATCATCTGTCACAACTACTTGGTACAAACCACCATCAACATTGTCAAAAGACAAACCTACAGTACTAGCAGTTGTTGTATAAGAATCTTGCACCACTCCATTTTGCTCTAAAGACACTGTATATGGTGGCATCCCTCCACTAATCGGATTGCCCAAAGGCAAACTGTTTGATATACAAGGAGCATTCTCATCAATTGAAAAAACAATAGGCGAAGAAACACTCACATCAATCGGTCCTGCAAAACAACCCGTTGGATCTTCTGCATAAACGGTATAGTTTCCTTCAGCCACTCCACTAAATACTGCTGTAGACTCATTATTGGACTGTGTCCCACTTACCGAAGCTATTGAACCTGCACCTCCTACTTGGAAGGGCTGTCCTTGATTGTATAAATAAAATGTCCAAGTAGGTGTACCGCCCGTCACAACAATCTCTGGTGTTTGATTGTATACACATTCATCTGTTGCTGCATCTATACTTACAATCCCTGGTGGATTGACCACAAATACTCCTCGCTCTGTACAACCAAATTCATCTACAATATCCAAGTAAATAATGTAAGGAAAAGCCGCCCCATCTGGAAAAGTCACCATAGTCGTTGGAGTACTTGTAGAGCTAAATACCAAATCTGTTGAATTAGACGACCAAGTATAAGAAACGATAGAATTTCCAACACTTCCCGTACTTCCATCAATACAAGTATAGTCTATTTCATCTTCTTGAGTAATCGCTCCACTAATCTCAACTGTACTACTTGATCCACAATTTTCACTCATATAATCTATTGCCACATTGTGTTCTACATCATAAATAATCACACAAGCAGCATTGGCGCAACCATCATCTAAATTGGTCACTGTTACCAAATAATTGCCTGGGTCCAACTCAGATACTGAGGCAGATGTTCCTGTTCCCAAAATATTTGGTGTACCATAAGTACTACCATTCCAAGTCTGAATGCTTATTTCATAATTTCCTGGATCATTAACGCTTACATCTATCTCCCCTTCATGCTCATCATTGTCAAAAGTAAACAACTGACAATTGTTGCAAACAGCCGATTGTTCTGAACAAGCTGTTGCAGAACCAATGCTAATTGACGGAGGCAAACACAAAGTAAATTCGGTTGGATCATCATCTTTTAAATCGTCTGGATTGGTTGTGGGATCATCTGACAATACTGGTGTAAAGTAAGCAGCCGTAGTAACAAAAGCTTGGTTGCTTATGGTAATAGGATCTGTAAAAGCATCCAATGTAGCCTCAAAAGTAATGGTACTACTTCCTCCCACTGGTACACTCGGAATAGAGACACTCACTATACCACTGGCAAAAAATCCACTAGGATTAACCGAATTCATCACATAGGTCAAACCTGTCGGAATCGGATCTTCAAACTCTATATTGGTCAAAGGCACATCACCTGTATTGTTAATGGTTACTGTATAGGTAATGCTTTCTCCCGCTTGGTAAAAACTACCATTGCTTGGCATAGAAACTGTTTTCAACACATCAAAGGTAGGCAATGCCAACTCATCCGAATCTGCCAAGTCCGTCAAAGGATTCCCTGTTCCATTGGGAGCCGTAGCTGCATTCAAAGTAGCGGTATTGTTCACCGATGCCAAACAGTTGCGCTCGTCTTCCAAAATGGCAACTGTAAAGGTGAAATCGACTGTTTCATTGGCTTCAATTGAATTATCTGGCGCACTGGCACTAGGATCAGAAGTAATTTCAATTGTTCCGCCATTGTTGTTAAACACAAAACCACTAGGCACATTCACAGCCGTTGCCGAATTGACATCAAACACACCAGCGTCCAATATATCTTCTACCAAAATATCATAAGCAGTCGCTGTATTCGCCCCTGTATTGCTCACGCTAATGGTCACCGTTATCAAATTAGCATTGGGACCAGACAATGTTTTATCTATAGACAATTCTGGCTCTATAATCGAAACCATTGCCTCATCATTGATGTCTTGATCGCTCCAATTCCAATAAGCAGTATTGTTCAAATTGCTTCCTACAGTATTAGAAGGAATGTTTTCTACCAAAACAGTATAAGTAATGGTGATTGTTTCGGCTTCTCCATTGTTCAAGTTACTTGTATTGCTCACTGTACCAAAATCCAAACTAAAACCATTGGCATTGACTACTTCATCTCCACTTGATGGAAAACCTCCTGCCAAGTCTGTTGTCAAACCAGCACTAGTACTGACATTGTCCAAAGACACAAAACTCAAACCAACTGGCAAAAAGTCTTCAAAACTTGCTGTACTTGAAGTACCTTCTGGTATCGTCATTGTAGCCGTATACTGTACAAGCTCTCCCACACTCACTTCACTACTACCAAGTACCTCTTTGCTTATTTCTGGAGGGTAAATATCTACATAGGCAGGATCACTAAAAGCCACCCCAGTTTGTCCCCATGTTGCCTTTGCTATATTGGCAGCCGAATCTCCAGCCTCTACCAAGTCTGCCAAAGCACAAGTAACCGTTACTGTCACAGACGCATTGGGTTGCAAAATACCAAACAAAGCCACACCACTCGGAATAGGACCTGATGCAGGAGTCGAAGGAAATGGAAAACCAGAACCATTGTCAACCACTGACACCAAATTACAAGCAGCAATATTATCCGCTGTTGATTCGTCAAAAATAACCACATTGCTCGCACTGGTAACTCCAGTATTTTCTACCACTATCTCATAGGTAATGCTATCTCCAGCATCTCCTATTGAGGTCAAGGCTGTTTTACTCACCACCAATTCCGCATCTCCCAAAGA
>JAHDIA010000170.1:0-7708 GCA_020631035.1 Chitinophagales bacterium
AACTTATTGGGTAGCCGTCGCTTTCTTATCATCGATGAAGCACAAAAAGTTGAGGACATTGGCAATATTCTAAAATTAATGGTAGATGAGATTGAGGGATTAAAGATTTTGGTAACTGGTTCATCTGCTTTTGACATCAACAAATATATGGGCGAACCATTGACTGGCAGAAAAAAAACGTTCAATTTGTATACCTTGTCAGAACAAGAATTGACACAAATTGAAGATTCCATTTCACGGTTTGCCAATTTGCAACAAAGATTAATTTATGGTAATTACCCAGAACTGATTCAGTTTACAGATGTGGAAGATAAGAGAGATTATTTGCAAGAATTGGTTAATTCCTATTTACTTAAAGACATTCTGGAATATGATAACATTAGAAACTCTGACAAAATATTTGACTTATTAAGACTAATTGCCTTTCAAGTTGGTTCCGAAGTTTCTTATAATGAGCTTGGTCGTCAATTGTCTATGAGTAAAAATACAATTGAAAAATATTTGGACTTGTTATCAAAAGTATATGTTTTGCATTCGGTAAGTGCTTTTAGCAGAAATTTAAGAAAAGAAATTGTTAAAGGCAAACGCTGGTATTTCTACGACAATGGCTTACGAAATATATTAATTGGTAATATGAATCCTATAGCACTTAGAAATGATATAGGAGCTTTATGGGAAAATTATATTATTGGAGAACGCATCAAGTACCAAAAATACAATCGGATGTTGGTGTATAACTATTTTTGGCGCACTTATGACCAACAAGAAATAGATTGGGTTGAAGATAGAGGTGGTATACTTCATGCTTATGAATTCAAATGGAATCCCAAACGCAGTGCAAAAGAACCAGTGGCTTGGAAGAATGCCTATCCTAACTCTACATTCCAACTTATCAACAGGGAAAATTATTGGGAATGGATTGGAGCATAGTTCAAAAATAAAAAAATCCCGCACCTTCTAGGAGATGCGGGATTTATTTTATACTTGATTTAAAGGTGTCACCTTTGATAGATTTCTCTTTTTTGGCTAGTATATACTAGTTAAAAAGGTGACGCCTTTTTCTTAAGTATTATTCCTTGATGAACTTCTTGGTAAGGATGTTATCACCATCTTTGACTGACAAGAAATACACCCCTACTGGATAAGTTGAAATGTCCAATTTGAGGGTGTTGATGCCCTCTATGGTTTCGTAATCTCTACTGGCAATTAGTTTACCTACTGCATCGTAGATTTCCATTTCTACATCTCCTTTGGTATTGGCTCCGTACTCGATGGTTACAAAGTTTTGGGCAGGAACTGGGCTGATGTTTAAGACCGTTGTTCCTTCGTCGCCTCTCCACAATGTTACCACTCTTGAAGTATGGATTGTACCATTGAAATCTTGCTGATCTAGACGGTAATAGCTGTACCCCATTGGAGCATCCTTATCTAAGAAGTTGTACTCTTTGATGGTGTTGCTATTGCCTGCACCTGGCTGCTCGTTGATGAGTTCAAAGTTTTGACCATCTATAGAGCGCATCAGCTTGAATGCCTCATTTTCACGTTCACTGGCAGTTGTCCAGAATAAGAAGTTGCCCTCTTCTTGAGCTTCTCCGTCGAAACGCATCAATTCAACAGAAGTAACGATACAGTCTACCAAAGTTTCTCCAACTGTTGTGCTACACTCTGGATGATCGGTAATGCTTACAGTGATCGAATAACCTTCCCCTTCAACGAATGGACCGAATGAGTAGTTAGGACCAGCTTCACCAGTCACGACTTCGCCAGTCGTATTATCGGTCAAGGTATATCCATTCTCGCCTGCGTCACCTCCACCGAATGTTACCAATACGTGGTAGCTTCCATCATTGCTACAAATAGCAGAAGGAACAGCTATAAAGCCAGCACAGAAATCGGTAAAGATACCTGCATCAAAGCTTAGGTCTGTATCTCCTTCAGCAACAGTAAACAAGTCTGTTGTACCATCTGGATTAACATCACTGTCAATTTCGTCGTCGTCACCCGTATTGCTAGAGGTCAACATATAGCCATCTGGCAAGAAGAATTCTAGATAGTAAGTACCTGGAGCAATGTCGTTGAAGTTGTAGTTACCATCAATATCGGTAGCAGTTTGTGATACAAACTCACCATCCTCGGTATACAAGATAACGATTACCCCTCCGACACCCATTTCGCCTTCGTCTTGGATGCCATTTTGGTTTTCATCTTCCCATACAAAGTTGCCAATGCTGAGTACAACACCTTCTGCACAATCTTCGACTGTGACATCGGCAGTGTATACATTGTCGGCACATTGTCCTGAACCAGTGATGGTGTAAGTATAGGTGAATGTTCCTTCGCCTAGTGTTGCACCGTCAAGCTCTGTTACTGTATTGCCATTAGCATCAGTAAAGGTGCCTGCTGTTGAGCCATCTGCAATCAAGTCAGTCAAAGTAAGTGTGCTTGTACCTTCACTAGCATCTGTACAAATGCTGGCATTTGTTAAAGTAGCTGTTGCTGTTGGAGCAGCAACTATGACTGCTACTTGAACTCCTTCACTTTCACAAGAGCCATCTGTTGCTGTTACCCAAACAAGAGCAGCAGCACCTGGATCGTAAGAAGTAGCATTTGCCAATAAGTTGGTCAAGTCAGCATCGCTATAGAAGTTGTAAGTTACTTCCCCACCATTGCCACCACCAGATGGAATGATTTCGGTAGCACCTTCGCCTTCACAAATGTCAATATTCGCAACGCTTGGAGCTTCAAATCCTTCACAAGGATCAGGTACAAAACAATCTTCAACAGTAACAGTGGTTGTGTATACATTATTGGTACACTCACCTTCGCCTGCTACTGTGTAAGTATAGGTATAAGTTCCTGCACCCAATACAGCACCATCTACACTGGTTACTTCGTTTCCGTCGGCATCGGTAAAGGTTCCTGCTGCCGAATCTGCTGTAAGCAATTCTGATAGTGTAAGTGTTGATGTGCCTTCTGTAGCATCGTCACAAAGAAGTCCAGTTTCCAAACTAGCTGTTCCAGTAGCCGCAGAAACATTGACACTTACGGCAACAGCTTCACTCTGACAACTTGCATTGATGGCCACTACCCAAACAATCACTGATGTACCAGGATCGTAGGAAGCACCCACTGCCAACTCAGTCGTTAAATCAATGTCGCCATAGAATACATATGCAACTTCCCCACCATTGCCACCACCAGATGGAATGATTTCGGTAGAGCCTTCTCCTTCACAAACACTGATGTCTGTTACGGTTGGAACTTCAAAGTTTTCGCAAGGATCAACCACATTACAATCGACCACTCCTATAGTAAATGTATAGACATTGTCGGCACAACCATCTGGGCTTGTTACTGTATAAGTGTAATCGTATGAACCTACGCCTAGTACTTCTCCATCTACATCTGTTACAACATTACCGTCAGCATCGGTAAAGGTTCCTGTATCATCTCCAAATACGATTAATGCTTCTAGTGGCAATGTTGTATTGCCTTCAGTTGGATTGTCACATATATTTGCTCCTGTAACACTTGCAATAGGAGTTACATTCACTGTTACGCTTACTTCAACTGCTGTACTCACACAGAAATCGTCGCTTGCTGTTACATAAACTGTTGCTGAAGCAGCAGGGTCGTAAGATGTACCACTTGCCAATAAATCAGTCAAGGCAGCATCACTGTAGAAGTTGTAAGTTACTGTTCCGCCTAGTCCTCCACCAGATGGAAGGATTTCGCTTGAGCCTTCGCCTTCACATACGGTAATGTCTGCAACTGTAGGAGCAGCAAAGCCATCACAAACCACACAGTCTTCAACTATTACAGTAGTCGTATATGTATTGTCTGCACATTCACCTATAGCAGTAAGTGTATATGTATAGGTATAAGTTCCTGCACCCAAAGCTGTACCATCTAACTCTGTTACGACATTGCCATCAGCATCCGTAAAGACACCTGTATTGTCTTCATCTGTAATTAAGTCAGTTAATATCAATGCAGTATTTCCTTCATTGGTTACATCACAAAGTGTGGCAGTTGTCAATGTAGCAGTAGCTGTAGCAGGAGACACAGAGACAGTTACTTCAATCGCTGTACTTTCACATCCTACTGCATTGCTAGCTGTTACATAAACAGTTGCAGTAGTAATAGGATCATAAGAAGCTCCACTCGCCAATAAGTCGGTCAAATCTACATCGTTGTAGAAGTTGTAAGTTACTTCTCCACCATTGCCACCTCCACTTGGGATGATTTCAGTATTAGCTTCGCCTTCACATATGCTAATGTTGTCAGCAGTTGGTGCCTCAAAGCCATCACAAAGATTGCCAGGAGCACAATCAATTACAGTAATTGTGAAACTATAAGTATTGCTAGGACATCCATTGATGCCTGGTGTAGTATAAGTATAACTATAAGTTCCTTCACCCAATGTTGCACCATCTACAGTAGATACCCCATTGCCATCGGCATCAACAAAGCTACCATTGGTAAATCCAGTGACGATTAATTCGTTCAAGACTGCGGTCGAAGTACCTTCTAATTCATCGGTACACAATTCTACATTATCTGGTAATTCAGCTGTCAAGTTTGGTGTAAAAGCAACAGATACTGAAACAGCCTCACTTTCACAAATACCATCTGTAGCTGTTACCCAGACTTCTGCTGTAGCAGCTGGATCATACGAACTACCACTAGCCAATAATGTTGTCAATGCTGCATCATCATAGAAATTGTAAGATACAGTTTCTCCATTGCCACCGCCAGATGGAATGATTTCAGAACCACCTTCTCCTTCACACAATGCAATGTTGTTCAGCATAGGTGCTTCAAATCCTTCACAAGGATCGGTTTCTGTACAATCCAAAACATTGACTTGTATGGTATAGCTGGCAAATGGACAAGCATTTGAACCAGCAGCAGGCAATATTACCAAAGTATAGCTTGCTGTACTGTCTACTCCAATACTTGCTCCACTAATTGTTGGGAAGAACAATAAGTCACCATTGCCATCTTCCCAGAAAGTAGAACCTCCATTGAAAGGTCCTTCTATAATCAAATCATTTAAATTGATAGACTCTGGAAGAGATGCCCCATCTACATTGCATAAAGTAACAGAAGATTGTACAGTAGCTGTAGGCGGTATTGCTACAGAAACAGATACAGGCACTGCTGCACTTTCGCAAGTATCAACTATAGAGCTTACCCAAATCATATCAGTGTTACCAGCTGTAGTCATTGGATCATATGTGCTACCACTTGACAATAGGTTGCTTAATGCATCGTCACCATAGAAGTTGTATGTTAAAGCAACTGCATCGGTAATCACCAAATCATCTATCAGGATTCTTTCCTCATCTGTGATAGAAATGATGCGTACCAATACATCATCTGTTTGAAGGTTGACAAGCTCAGAGAACAACATACATTCTGTACTATCTACAACAGTTGTATCTCCAACATTGACCCAGTTGGCACCACCATCTTGACTGTATTGTACTAAGAATGATGCTGCATCGCCATTACCATTCCAATGACGGTATTGGAATTCAATTAAGCCAATACCTCCATCTTTACCATTTCCATCTATGCCTGAATACAATAAGTAAGAGTTGGCACCACTATCATCATTGAAACGAACGGCACTACCAAAGCAAGCATTTGAACCGCCTGTGATGGAATTGAACGATTCCCACATTCCACCGTTGTCATCTACATAGTTGGCTGTTGTACCATAACTTCCGTCATCCCATCCATCAAAGCTTTCTTGAATACTTTGAGAATTGAAGCCTCCACCAAAAGGTGTGATTTCGGTACTACCTTCACCACAAAGTGCAATATCGGCAACAATAGGAGCTTGAATACCTATACAGGGATCGCCTGTACAGTTTTCTACTGTTACGACCACATCTGCTGTAAGCCCTTCACAAGGATTACCAACATTAGGTGACAATATATAAGTAAAGAAATAAGATGCTCCAGGAATCAATGTATCACCGCTCAATACAGTTGTATCTAGTACAACACCAAAATTGTCGGTCCATACTCCAGTTCCATTATTTGGTCCATCTGTAATCAAATCATTTAAATCAAGAATTGCAGGGAAATCACCATCTGGTGCATTACAAATAGTGATGCTGTCTTGAACCATCGCTGAAGGTGGAACAGCTACTGTCAATGTAATAGCAGTAGCAGTGCTTTCACAGTCACCCAAAACAGTGGTTGCCCAAACAGTAGTTGAACTACCAGCCGCAGTCATTGGGTCATAAGACTGAACACCACTAGCCAAAAGGTCGGTCAAAGCTTCGTCTCCATAGAAATTGTAAGCTTCACCAGCACAAGCAGAAGGTGTATAAGTATGCATACCCCAATCATCGAAGTAATTTTGCTCTTGGACAATCCATTGATTTTGTCCTATTGCCCAATCAGCTACCCCAGACTGAACATCTGGATTACGAATCAAGGTATGATTTTGAGTAGAACCTGTACCAACTACCCAAGCACTTCCTGGATCAACATAAGGTACACCAATTACATCAACTGTTTCTCCTGTTGCTTTGTCTACAATCAAAAGAGCATCATTTCCATTGAAATGTACCGCACTTGGGAAGAATAAGCTTGTATCGGCAATTGCCAATAATGAAGGATCGGCTGCTTCATCTACAATTAAATAAACATCACCTGGAGCAATGACAGAACCAGATGCATCCAATGTATCAAAGAAAGCTCCACCATTTTTGATGGCAACGATCCAGTAGTCTCCCAAATCTATGCTTGTAGCAGTTGGGTTGTAAATTTCCAAAGCGTGATTGCTACTTGATCCTTCAATATATTCAGAGAAGAAAATGCTTGAGCAGCTACTTCCTGCCAAATCAATCACTGTAGAACTACCGCTACAAACTGTATAGTCTGATGCTACTGGTGGCAATACAGTTGTACAATCTACTTCGCAACCACAAGCTGGTCCATTGATGCTTACTTCTTGAGGTCCTAGAATCTCATAACATCCTTGCACCACACCATTGACAAAGTTGAACACATTTAGACCATCAGCATAAGAAGGTTCGACCAATAGTGAATCTGCATCTTTATAGTTTAAAGCATAGACATTGTATGTTCCATCTTCTAAAGTAGATACATCAAAAGTACCAGAAGTTTGGCTATCTAGAATGGTACCATCCAATTGAGCAAGAATATAAATTTGTGTATGCCCCTCTGTTTCAAAGGTACCTGGTTGAGCTATGCTAGTGATGATTGGATCATCTCCTGTACAAGGACAAATATCTGTAATATTTGGATTGTTGCACTCTTCTCCACCCAACACTGTTTCGCTAATTACCAAACTATCACAACCTGCGGCATTCGTCAATACAGTTGTATCAACACCTAGCAATGCTTCATCACAAGTGGTAACAACAGGCAAAGTGGTAACATCTGAATCAAGCAAGCTAGTAGTCGTAATGACCAAGCTATCGCAACCTGAAGCATTTGTTAATGTTACGGTATCAACACCTGCTAACATCGGATCACAAGTCGTCGCACTTAAATTGGTTTCGTCACCTTCTACTAAAATAGTAGTGGTAATGACCAAACTGTCGCAACCTGCGGCATTCGCCAATGTTACGGTATCGACACCTACTAACATCGGATCACAAGTTGTTGCACTTAAATTGGTTTCGTCACCTTCTACTAAAGTAGTAGTGGTGATGACCAAACT
>JAHDIA010000170.1:7808-10327 GCA_020631035.1 Chitinophagales bacterium
CCTTCTACTAAAGTAGTAGTGGTGATGACCAAACTATCGCAACCCGCTGCATTCGTCAATGTTACCGTATCAACTCCCACTAACGTTGGATCACAAGTCGTTGCACTCAAGTTGGTTTCGTCGCCTTCTGCCAAGGTAGTAGTGGTAATGACCAAACTATCACAACCTGCAGCATTCGTTAAGGTCACTGTATCGACGCCAACCATTGCAAGATCACAAGTCGTCGCACTCAAGTTGGTTTCATCACCTTCTAATAAAGTAGTAGTCGTTATAACAATACTGTCACAAACCGAACCAACAAAAGTAGCTGTATCTACTCCAACTAAAGTAGGATCGCAAGTACTTGCAGTGATAAAAGTGGTATCTGCATCGGCCAAAGTAGTATTGGTAATCACTACTGTAGAACACATTGTAGTTGAATTGATGAGATACATAGTATCTATTCCTATAGCATCCAAATCACAACTGGTATTATTGACCAAAGTTGTATCTATTCCTATAATACTGAGATTCAATACAACTGTACTATCACAACCATTGCTATTGCTTAAATCCAATTGATAAGTACCCGCCTCAAAATAATCAACTCCACCAAATGTGTAAGCTTCACCTTCACAAACGCTTTCGTTTAAGGTAGTGGTTTCATTGATGTCACATTGGTTGACATTGGCATTGGCAGGTCCACTTAAATCGTAGCAAGGATTGGTAGAAACACCAACAGTAAGATTGGCTAATAAATCATCTCCAACTTCTATATTGTCCAATACTTGATTGACATTGGCATCATTTTGATCATAGTTCAAAGCATAAATACCATAAACACCTGTTGGTACATTGTTAAATATACCTGTATTATTGACCTCATCAATGATGCCGTCGCTTCCTAGTAAGATGTATACTTGTGTATTTGCATCATTGTATGTTCCTGGTTCTGCAACTGCTGCAACTGTTCCTACCGAACCATCGCAATTACAAACTTCCAAGATGGTTGGATTCGTACAATCGCCTAAAACAGTTGGACTAATGACCAAACTGTCACAACCCGCAGCATTCGTTAAAACCAAGGTATCGTTTCCGACCAAGTTTTCATCACAAGTCAATACTTCAGGCAAAACCGTTTCGCTTGAAGCAGCTAGGTCAGTCATTGTAATCACCAAACTATCACAGCCTGCAGCATTGGTCAATGTCACAGTATCCATACCGACCATTGTAGGATCACAAGTAGTCGCCATTAAATTTGTTTGACTAGTTTCAGCAAGGGTAGTTGTTGTAATGACCAAACTATCACAACCCGCAGCATTCGTTAAAATTACTGTATCCATACCAACCATCGCAGGATCACAAGTAGTCGCATTTAAATCTGTTTGGCTACTTGCCAATAAAGTAGTAGTGGTAATGACCACACTATCACACAACTGACCTGTCAATGTTACTGTATCCATACCAACCAAAGTGGGATCACAAGTGGTGGCCGATACTAGGGTCGTATCATTGCTTGCCAAAGTAGTAGTGGTAATGACCAAACTATCACAACCTGCACCATTCATTAATGTAACTGTATCTACTCCAACAGATGCAGGATTACAAGTAGTCGCACTTAAATTGGTTTCACTTGAAGCCTCTAGTGTGGTTGTAGTTATAATCAAACTATCGCAACCTACGCTATTTATCAAGCTCACTGTATCAACACCAGCCAACATCGGATCGCAAGTGCTTTCACTTATATTGGTTTGACTACTTGCCAATAAAGATGTTGTTGTGATGACCAAACTATCACAGCCTGTGGCATTTGTTAAAGTTACTGTATCAATACCAACCATCAAAGGATCACAACTAGCGGCACTCAAGTTGGTTTCACTTGGCCCACATTGATTCACTGTTGCATTGGCTGGCCCTAACAATTCGTGGCAAGGAACAGAGAATGAACCAACTGCCAAATTATTCAATAGTGTATCCCCTATTTCAATATTATCTGTTACTACAGCAACATTGACATCTGTAGGGTCATAATTCAATGCATAAACTGTGTAAAGACCTGTTGGTACTGCACTAAACGTTCCTGTACCGTCGGTATTTACATCAATGATGGCACCATTGTCGTCTACCAGTAGGTAAACATGCACAGCAGTACTGTCATTGAAGGTTCCTGGCTCTGATAGGGCCGTAATTGTCCCATCTGAACCATCGCAATTGCAGACATCAAGGACACTTTGTGCGTTGAGCGCCGTTCCCCAGAAGAGACTGCAAATGACGAAAATATTTATCAAAAATTTATTTCTCATTCTTTAGATTTTTCAAGATTAAACAATAAAAAAAGATCAAATCTTAAGGTGTAGAATACTTCTACTAAATTCAATCTCGAAAAACTATTTTGTTCCATTTTCACCAGTATCGGTCTTAGTAGATGGTAATGGTGTTGTCTGAATCCAAGGGAAGTTTCCAGCATTTGAATTACAGTCACTTTCACAAGCTGCATCACTATTGGCAGCACCCACTGTTGCACAAGCATTTACCCACGC
>JAHDIA010000171.1 GCA_020631035.1 Chitinophagales bacterium
ATCAACTCATTACACCACAAAAGTATGAACTCTCTAAAAAAATCAGTATATTTAAACAAACTAAGCAACTCCACACTATGAATGAAGAAAAAAACTTTGGCTTATCCAAGCAAGCATTTAATCAATTGTGTGTTCAACTACAAAAGGGAGATTATACATTAATGAAATATATTTACACCGCTCCCATCAACAACAAATGTATCAATATGTTGAAAGGAAAATTCAGTTGTACGCAAGATGATGCGCTTGATATTTTCACAAATGCTTTAATGAGTTTTACTAAAAGTGTAAAAGCTGGAAAAGTAAAATACGGCAATTTGGAGAGTTATTTTACCCATAGAGTTGTATTATGTTTTTATAGTTGGTATAAAAAAGACAATAAGAATAACTCTCAAGATGGGCTTTTTCCTTTAAAGGATATTCCTGAACAAGAAAAAAATGATTTTGAAGAAGAGGAAGAAAAACATCTATCGAGAGAAAAACTTCACAATGCTCTTTCCAAAATGTGTGATAAATGTCGTACTATTTTAAAAAAGCATTATTGGAAAAATAAAACATTCAAGGAAATAGCAATGGAAATGGGAATCAGTCACGAATATGCTAGACAAAAAGGCAAAAGATGTAGAGACAAACTAAAAGGATTATTAGGAAAGTAGTTCTATAAAAGATTTGCAACATTGTTCAATTCAAAAAGGAAGATTCAATTGTACAAGCACTTAATTAAAAACTCTTGCCAAATCAGTTTTTAATCATTACAAAACAAATATTATCATGTCAAATAAAAGAATAGATAAATACGATCAATATATAAAGGGCAATATGTCAGAGGAAGAAATGGATCAGTTTACAGAGGATATTGTTACTGAACATTATGAGGAAGAAGCTTTAAAAGCAGAATTGAGGAAGGAAGTTGCCTTCCATTATGAACGAATGGAAAAAGAGCTACAAAATCCAAACATTAGCACTCCAACAAACAAGGAAATTACGCCAACCTCCAATACAACCGTTTCGGGCGGACAAGTCGTGTCAATGAATAACAGAAGTCGGATTTTACAAGTCTTGAGTCTGGGCATTGCCGCTACACTTTTGGTTGGACTGATTGGATATTTTATGCTCCCTAATCTAACGAACACTCCAAGTATAGTCGAAGCCAAAATAGCAGAACATTATACCAACATCAATGTGACCCGTAGCATTGTAAAAGGTGTCCCCCAAGCAATATTGGAAAAAAGAGAACAGGCATTTGGCCACTACAAAAATAAAAACTACCAGGCGGCCATTCCTTTGTTTAAAGAAATCCTTACTTCTCCCAGCGGCAATGAAGAGGACCAATATTTCTTAGGATTAAGTTACCTCCACAACAAACAAGAAGTAGAGGCTGCTGGTATTTTTAAAACTTTGTTGCAAGAAAACAAAACGCCTAGAAAGGATGAGGTTAGTTGGTGTCTATCCCTTGCCCTTTTGTCTGCTGGGAAGTGTACACAAGCAACGCCCTATCTAACAGATATGACGCAGTGGGATGGCAACAAAAGAATGCGTACCTATGCCCAAAATGCACAGGAATTGTTGGATTTGGTGGCGAAGGAGGGTTGTCCTAGCAAATGAGGAGTTTAAAAATTTGCGACGAAGGGGGACACATGCCCAAATACGCCCGATAGTAATGGATATGGTGGCACCGTGTGGCACACGTAGCGATGCACGGCCGTGCATCTACATATGCGTGACAGAATAACCGCAATATGATACACCTGCCACCATAGAAATGAATAGCGGGGACAAAATATGCAAACGAATGCCCCCAACGTTCCGTCCTAATCTAAAAAATGTGTCCTAGCATAAAATGTTCGCTAGGTTTGAATTACTAGGAAATCAAGTAGGGGTGGACAAACCGCTTCGCAACCATCGACCGAAAACCCTGGACAACCAAAGTGGACAAACCGCTTCGCAACCATCGACCATCGACCGAAAACTATGGACTGCCAAAAGGCACTTGAACTTTTCTCGCCTAAAATGCCTTATATTGTGATATGGCTAAAAAAGAAAAACCAAACATCAAAGAGCAGTTTTTGGCGTATCGGAATTTGCCACAGTTTTTTGGATTGATCTGGGAGACACACAAGGGCTATGCACTGGCGAATTTGTTTTTGCGGATTTTACGGTCGGCCATTCCACTGGCAATGCTGTATGTGGGTAAGGAAATTATTGATGAGGTGATTCGCTTGATTGATTTTCCTGATGCGGATAAATCGTATTTGTGGACGGTCATTGGATTGGAGTTGGGATTGGCAGTTATCTCTGATTTAATCAGTCGGGGAATTAGTTTGATGGATGCTTTATTGGGCGATTTGTTTGCCAACAATACGTCGGTTAAATTGATTAAGCACGCTGCTACCCTAGATTTGTACCAATTTGAAGATGCCGCCTTTTACGATAAATTGGAAAGAGCCAGACGGCAAACCACTGGTCGAACTGTTTTGATGACAATGGTGCTTACACAGCTACAAGACATCATTACGATTTTGTTTTTGGGTGTTGGTTTGATTGCCTTCAATCCCTGGTTGATTTTGATTTTGTTTGTGGCGGTGATTCCTTCCTTTTTGAGCGAATCCTTTTTCAATCAAAAAACTTATTCCTTTACCCGCAACTGGACACCCAAAAGAAGAGAATTGGATTACCTTCGTTTTATCGGTGCAAGCAACTGGACTGCTAAGGAAATTAAGACCTTTAGTTTGTCTGGTTTCCTGGCAGAACGTTTTCGACAAGTCGCCGATGATTATTACAATGAAAACAAAAAAATCATTGTCAAACGTTCGCTTTGGGGCAGTTTATTGGCGGCCTTGGGTAGTTTGGCATATTATGGTGCCTATGTCTTTATCATTATTCAAACCATTGGTGGATTGATTACGGTGGGTATGTTGACCTTTTTGGCGGGTTCCTTTAATCGAATGCGGAATATGTTGCAAGCCATTATGAATCGCTTTTCGAAGATTGCAGATAGTGCGATGTATTTGCAAGATTTATTCGATTTTTTGAATGTCGAACCACAAATTCGTTCCAAGGAAAATAGCCTTGCCATTCCTAGTAAAATACAAGATGGATTTAAGTTTGAGAATGTGGGCTTTCAGTATCCCAATAGCGAAAAATGGGTGCTACGCAATTTGTCTTTTGAATTAAAGGCTGGAGAAAAGCTGGCATTGGTGGGAGAAAATGGGGCTGGCAAAACCACATTGGTCAAACTCTTAGCACGTTTGTACGAACCAACGGAAGGGCGCATTCTGTTGGATGGTGTAGATTTAAAAGAATACAATTTGAGTGATCTGAGAGATGCCATCGGGGTGATTTTTCAGGACTATGTTCGTTTTGAGATGAAGGCTGGTGAAAACATTGCCATTGGTAAAATCAAGCAACGAAAAGATGGTGAACGTATCGTTGATGCTGCCCAAAAAAGTTTGGCAGATACGGTGGTCGAAACCTTGCCAGAAGCGTATGACCAAATGCTGGGTAAACGTTTTGAGGGATCAGTGGATTTGTCGGGTGGTCAGTGGCAAAAAATCGCCTTGGCTAGAGCCTATATGCGAGACGCTCAGTTGTTGATTTTGGACGAACCGACTTCCGCCTTGGATGCAAGAGCAGAACACGAAGTATTTTTGCGCTTTGCCGAATTGATTGAAGGCAAAATGGCGGTTTTGATTTCACACCGTTTCTCGACGGTTCGGATGGCAGATCGAATTTTATTTTTGGAAAATGGACGTGCCTTGGAATTGGGCAGCCACCAAGAATTGATTGCCCAAGATGGAAAATATGCTGAGTTGTTCCAATTACAAGCACAAGGCTATCAATAAGTAACAATCTTCTCAAATTTGCGTATCAATAAATATCCTACAAACACACCTACATTTCTCATCCTTACTATGAGTGTCAAATCAAATTGACACAGGGGTATTTATTGCTACTCACTCAATTTTACCAGATTCTAAAATCACATATTATACAAGGAAATATCATTTCATTTATCATTCTTTCGTAATGTTAAAGGTTTAACTTTATCATTACCTATACAGCGAACTGTTTAGCAGTACTCTAGAGAACGCTCTGGCATTTTGCCAGAGTGTTCATTCCTTGTATATGCTTTCATTTTTCGTTATTTTTGTATCTTTCACAATGAAAGATTTCATCGTTTTTTTACTTTTTCTATTTTCAATAAGTTCATTGGCGCAAAATGCGGAAGGACTGTACGAACAAGCTGCCGACTCATTGCGTCTCAATCAATTAATGGCGGAATTTGGACAAAACAAAATCTTACCCAAAGGCCACGAATTACAAGCCCTCGTTGCCTTGTCTCACTACCCACAACTCAAGGAAGTACCCATTACATTTAAATTTAAAAAAGCTAAAGTAGCCCATACCTCACAACCCAAACCTAGCAGCTTATTGCGAGCAAGAAAGCACCGCAAATACGAGATCATCATCAGCAACGAACTCAAAGAATCCCTCCACCCTACAATGTTGGCAAATATGCCCTACAATGCACAAATTGGCGTCTTGGGACACGAATTGGCACACACTGCCGAATACGAAACAATGAGCAATTGGGAACTAATGGGCTTGGCGGTCAAATACCTTTTCAAGAAATTCCGCATTCGTTTCGAGCGAGCCACCGACCAACGCACCATCGATCACGGCTTGGGTAGGCAATTATTAGAATGGAGTAAAACTGTCCACCACCACCTAACAGCCGACGGACGTGGCGAAAACTATATGACACCAGAAGAAATAAAAGCAAAATTGTAAATTAAGAATTCGAAGAATAGGGCAACGTCATTGGTTCTAGGCTACATCTTGGTCTGGTTAACCAACGCATACTTTAGGCTGCGTACAAGGGTGCATCCTCCCGCTCATCCGACGCTTTTTTTAATTGTAAATTGGCTACATATATTGCTCACCTAATAACCCAATTACACAATAAACCCAATCAACAAAGAACAGGAAATACTCAGAATTTTGAATCTTGAATCTTGAATCCCCAAATCACTCCACCTTCTCATAATACTCAGGACTACCCAACTCCCAAGTATCCCAGTAAATTCCCTTTACCTGTTCACCATCTACATCAAAAATGACTCTTAAAAAATGTTTTAAGCTAAAAAGAGATTTACTACAAAAGGTTTTCAATTTAATTTTCTTTTTGCGTTTTTCATTTTCAAACAATTCAATCCACCATCGTCCATTTTCATTCTTGTTGACTTTAAAATAGCGTTCATCATCTACTACATATTTACCTAAAAGATCACCTGGATTATCAGCAGACACAGATACATGATTGTAGTTTCCATTGCCACCAAGCAAATCCGATAACTTACCCAAAGTTGGACTCCAAGTAATGCCGCCCTTATTACTACCTTGACGCAAAATAATGGTATTGTTCTCAGGGCTAATGTACAAGAATTGCCCTTTGTAACCCGCTCCAAAAAAGTCTTCCGAATCTAAAAAGTGCTGATCAAATTGCGTGTCTCTCCACCAACCATATTTGTAGCCATACCATTTGCCTTTTTCTAATTTTCTATTGCGAATGTCCTTGATCCAACTAGAACGAATGATGCTCTCCCCATTCCATTTGCCATCATCCAAAAACAACTTACCCAACTTAACCAAATCTCGACTGCTCACTTCCAAACCACCAAACATACGTTCATCCCCATCTTCTCGATCTCTGGTAAAATAAGCAGGATATTCCATCCCCAATGGATTCCATATTTTTTCTTGTATATAGTCTATAATGTCTCTACCCGTGGCAATTTCAATACACCTACCCAATATTTGAGTATCCATCGATTTATATGTAAATGCCTGTCCTGCTTCGTATTCTGCCTTGGCTTTGTCAATCAATTTATCCAAATTGCTATTGTAATACAAAAGTCCTGAACTGAATAGCTTTTGGTAATCATCATGATTTAGACCAGAGTTCATATCCAATACATTTTCGATGGTCACCTTGGATTTGCCTCCTTGCTTAAAAGAAGGAATAAAATCACTTACTTTTTGTTTTAAGTTTTTGATGTATCCTTCCTTGATCGCAATATCTAACAAGGAAGTAATAAACACTTTGTTTAAGGAAAATACGATGTCTGGTTCCTCATTGCTCAAACCATTGAAATAGTTTTCATACAAAACACTATCATTTCTAATCACTATAAAAGCGGTCGTATTGGTTGCTTCCAAAAAACTTTCAAAATTATCATAACCTGCTCCTTTTTTGCCTACCCATTTTTCAAGAGTAGGAACTTGCCAATTTTGTTTTTCAACAAATGGCCAAGCAGCATTGGGTGAAGCTTCTAAAGTGATTTGTGGAAACAGTTTGGCATCTTTAACAGATGGCACATTGTACCATAACACTTTTGAGGTAGGAGCACAGGAGGTAATAAAAATAAACAATAGGAATGTTCCCATTAATAAGGAGTAGCTATTTTTCATTGTTGCCTTCTTTAAGAAAATACGTATATATTATGCATTAGAGCTGGGGTAATAGGGTAAGACTCAAATGCATTAAGAATAAAATATGTACAATTAAATGTTTGCACTCTTTGAACATCCAAACATATAAGTATGTTTACGATTCGATAAATTCAAAGTTGCGCATTTTTTAAGACAACTAACGAATAATAAGGATACATATTTTTTTTAACGCCCTATTACCAATTTTTCACAAACTATTTTTTTGCTATTGTTGAGACAAAGCATATACATTCCTGCCTCTAAAGTATTGGTCTCTAAAGTGATTTCTTTGCTACCCGACTCTATCTTCCAATTGCTCACTTCTTTTCCATTTACATCCAGCAAACTCACTTTAATATTTTCCTCCAACTGTTTGTCAAAACGTACTTGGACTGTTTGACTAAATGGGTTATTGCGTACACTAAACAAATAGGGAAATACTTTACTATCAACCAAGCCTGTAAAATCATCTATGATGGTATTGGCTTCACTTGCATTTCTAATACCAGCCAATTCTGCCAAGGTCGCAACAGCTCCTTTGACAATATTGGACATAAAGCTAAAATTCAAATGATCTATGACATCATTGGGGGTATGGTAGTGTGGATTTCTAAAGTTGGCACCATCGGTCAACATCAAAGCTTGTATGCCCACATCCCAAAACTTGGCGTGGTCGCTTCTTCTCAAATCAGGTGCGCCCGTTCCAGGAGCCGCCAAAGAAAGTATTTTTAATTCGGGCACATAAGTCAATACAGCATTCTCATACTTTTCCATCAAAGACGTAGATGCTTCATTGGCAACATTGATGACAAAGTCTCCTTTGTAGTTATTCTCTTCTAACCAGGCTACTTGGTCTGGAAACAATGTTCCAAAACCGAAGGGCAAACTCTGTGAGTAAGCGACTTCACTGTAGTAACCAATCATCTCAAAATTGAGCACCCCACCAATGTGTTCGCCTTCTTCAATACCGTCGGGTTCGGTGACATAACGAGTACTACCTATCAAACCATCTTCCTCAGCATCAAAACCAATGAACTTAATGTTGTGGGTAAAATGGTAGGGACTCAATAGACGCAATGCCTCTATAAATCCAACTACAGCCGTTCCATTGTCATCGGCTCCAGGAGCCTCCTCCACAGTATCAAAATGTCCATCTATAATATAGGTCGTATCATTTTGTTCAATGCCTACTTTTTTACCAATGATGTTTTCACCAGAATTATTGCCAAAAGTAAAAGGCTGTAAAGAGACATCTAGCCCCCTGTTTTCAAACTCATTAAAAATCCAAGATTTTACCAATGTCAAGTGCTCTGGGTTGGCATCTCTATGACGTACTCCTTGAACAAATTCCAAATCAGTCCGCAGACGATTGCTGTCTACTTGATCAACCAAGCTTTGAATGTCAAAGGGCTGCCCGTCGTCTACTAGAATTTTGAGTTCGTTGCCCAATTCAAAGTCTGGTGACAAAGTAATCTCCACTATGTGTTGCGAACCAGAGGTGAGTGGTGGATCATCTGTTTGATAATCGACACTTACTGATTCCAAATCTATTTCTTCATAGGCTCCTTCAGCATTTTTGTGGTACAAACGAAAAGTATAGACATCATTCTCTGCATCTTCGACAGTAATCCCCAATTGTAGGGTGTTGTCAGCTATGACACCTGCAACAAATTCGCTTATTTGTGGTGGAGTGTTTTGAGCATTGATGAATAGTGGTAACAACAATGCCAAGCATATATAGGAGCATATCTTTTTCATACTAGAATTCATTTAGACAGAAAAACTACTAAATTATTCTGAAATGATGTAATTCTGTCCCAACTTCTTATAAAAATGAGCCATTTTGACAGTTTTTTTCTGATGGAATGGCTTTTGTTTAAAGAATTAGAAGATTCAAAATTGAAGATTAAAGAATTTTGAATCTTTTTGTACTGATCGGTGCCTGGCATTTTTAAAATGCCTTCAAGCATTCGTCAATCGTAACTCTAAATTCGTCATTCAAATAATTTTGAATTTTAAATATAAAAAAACCTATGACTACACAAACTGGAACGATTAGAACAGATGTGGAAAACATTTTTCCAATCATTAAACAGTTTCTTTATTCAGATCAAGAAATCTTTTTGCGTGAGTTGGTTTCCAATGCAGTGGATGCCAGTCAAAAGTTGATTGCTTTGAGCCAAACAGGGGCGAAAACAGGCGACATTGAGGATACCACCATTGAGATTAAGGTAGATAAAGACGCCAAGACACTCACCATTAGTGATAAGGGAATTGGAATGACTTCTGAGGAGGTTGACAAATACATCAACCAAATTGCCTTTTCAAGTGCACAAGAGTTTTTGGATAAATACAAAGACAAAACCAACATCATTGGGCATTTTGGCTTGGGCTTTTACTCCGCCTTTATGGTAGCCGATAAGGTCGAAATTCAAACCCTTTCGTTTAAAGAAGGAAGCAAGTCAGTAAGATGGGAATGTGATGGTAGCCCCAATTACGAAATCGGCGAGGGCAATAGAACCGAAAGAGGTACCGACATCATTTTGCACATCAGTGAAGATGCCACCGAATATTTGGAAGATGCACGCATTAATACACTATTGAATAAGTATTGTCGCTTCCTGCCTGTTTCCATCAAATTTGGTGAAAATGAAAACAAAGAAACAGATGACAACGGTATTGAAACCATAGAAGTAGTTGACAACATCATCAACAATACAAATCCTGCTTGGACCCAAAAGCCCAACGATTTGAGTGATGAGGATTACAAAAATTTCTACAAAGAATTGTATCCTCACTCTTTTGATGAGCCATTGTTCTGGATTCATCTCAATGTTGACCACCCTTTCAAACTGACAGGTGTGTTGTTCTTCCCAAAAATCAAGAACAACTTTGAGATTCAGAAAAACAAAATCGGTTTGTACTGCAATCAGGTATTCGTAACCGATAATGTAGAAGAAATTGTACCAGAGTTCTTGCAACTATTACATGGTGTCATTGACTCGCCCGACATTCCATTAAATGTTTCAAGAAGTTATTTGCAAAGCGACCCAAATGTGAAGCGCATTAGTAGCCACATCACTAAAAAAGTTGCTTCAAAACTTCACGATATTTTCAAAAAAGACCGTGCTGAGTTTGAAGACAAGTGGAACGACATCAGTGTATTCATCAAATATGGTATGCTGAGCAACGAAAAATTTGCTGAAAAAGGCAAGAATTTCTTGTTGCTGGAGAACTTGGATGGTAAACACTATACCATCGAAGAGTACAAAGAGCACATCAAAACCCTACAAACCGACAAAAACAATCAATTGGTGGTCTTGTATACCAACAATATTGAGGGTCAAAACCTTTACATCGAAGCAGCACAAGCCAAAGGCTACGATGTCTTGAAGATGCAACACATACTCGATCCACACTTTATTGGCTATTTGGAACAAAATGTTGAAGGAATCAGCCTTAAAAGAGTAGATTCAGATATTATTGACAATTTGATTGAGAAAGAAGAAACCCAAGAATCGGTATTGAGCGAAGAGCAACAAAATACCCTTTTGGAAATCTTTAAAAGCCAAATGCCTGAACAAGGTGTAGTTGTAGAGGCTAAACCAATGTCACCCAACGATTTACCCATTACCATTACCAAACCAGAATTTATGCGTCGTATGCGTGAAATGTCTGAATATAATGGAATGGGACATTTGGGAAATCTCCCAGAAACCTATAATTTAGTCCTCAATTCCAACCATTCGTCCATTTTGGCCGTCTTAGAAGAAAAAGATGCTGACA
>JAHDIA010000848.1 GCA_020631035.1 Chitinophagales bacterium
CCATTGATTCGCAAAACCAACAAACTCGAAAAATACATCGAGAGCAATTTGGCGCAAAAGAACGAAAATGCTTTAAATGATGTCCACAAAGATTTACTCATTCGAGCAGCCGCTTTTTTGTTGCTCAAAGACTCCAAGGCGTCTTACGCCATCGAAGGAGAAAGTCCGCCACAAAATCGGGCGCAACGTTGGGGCAAAGCCATCGGACAAGCGGGGCAACGAATATTGAGCAAGAACGAATTGTTGCGTCTTCAAAAAATCGTCATTGCCGACAATCGTTTTACAGCTTTGGGCTGGCGAACTCAGGGCGGATTTATTGGGGAACACGACCGCAGTTTGGGAACGCCCATACCCGAACATATTTCGGCAAAGTGGGAAGACCTCCCTACCCTACTCGATGGCGTCATTGCGACCAATCAAAAATTACAAGAAAGTGAATTTGATGCGGTCTTGTTGGCGGCAATCATCGGTTTTGGTTTTGTGTTTATTCATCCCTTTGTCGACGGGAATGGGCGAATTCACCGTTACCTCATTCATCACATATTGGCACAAAAAGCTTTTGCACAAAAAAACAGAGTCTTTCCTGTGTCAGCTGCCATACTCGAAAAAATTGATGTATACCGAATGGTCTTAGAAAACTATTCCACTCCCCGACTAAATTTAATCAATTGGGAAACAACGGAAGACAATAATGTTAAGGTTACAAATGAAACAATGGATTTGTATGCCTATTTTGACGCAACCATCCAAGCAGAATTTTTATATGATTGCGTTGCTCAAACCATAGACGAAATTATTCCCAAAGAGGTCGCTTACTTACAACAATACGACGAATTCAAAAACAAAATAGATCATCAATTTGATATGCCCGATAAATTGGTGGCATTGTTGGTTCGATTCTTATCACAAGGAAATGGTACATTGTCCAAGCGTGCAATTTCCAAAGAATTTAAGGCGTTGACTCCCAACGAAATTGAAACCATCGAAAATTGGTATCAGGAAATTTTTGTTGAATAGATTGTTAAATCTATTTTCCAATGTTTTTAATTGGAGCAAATGTGTTGCCCTCCGTCGCTACTAATTTGCCCGCTATCCATTTTTACTCCTCGCTTGCTTCAACAGGCAAAAAAATAAGACTGAAAAACCAAAGTTAAGACTTGAATTTGTCGAAAGTCAAAAACCCACAAGGAGGCTGAGCCTGTCGAAGCCCTGCTGTGGGGTAATCATTTCTATCGGGGCTATCTTAAAAGGTTCAGTCGCTTCGCAAACGACACCTTTATAAATAAGTAATTTCTTATTGATTTAAAATTTCCGCATAAGGGATAGTAGTGGACGACCGCAGGGAGTGTGCGCAGCACGGAGCAAAGCGAACCCACGAATAGCCTACGTGGCCCGGCCCGACCCGACGAAGGAGGGATATGCCCAAAGAATAATATTACATTTTATACTAATTGCCGCAAGAAAAACAAAACAATACCCATCACCAAAAGGTACACCAATAAATATCCACCCATCGCCAATCGTAAAAAGACATTTTGTTTTTGGGGCAATTGTATAGATTGTTTCACTTGTTCAATGCGTTGAGGGGTGACAAGCCTGTGCAACTGTTCTTTAATCCAACGGTGAATG
>JAHDIA010000172.1 GCA_020631035.1 Chitinophagales bacterium
AGTTGTAGGTGCTGGTGCTTCGCTGAGGTCTTCGGGTTCAGGTCTATCCATTGTACAGCTCCAAAGCATTGTTGCGGGTACTGTACTCAATCCATAAGCATTGATACAAGAAAAACCAGGGGAATCGGTACAGTACAAAGTCCCATCTTGGAAATACAAAGTGCCCAATCCATCAGCAGTTGAAATGTAGATGTAGGTATAAGCCCCACTAAAGTAGGCTATAACCGATAGGTTGTTTTCACAATCGTTGGCGTCTACCAAAGAATTGAGCCAAGGGTAGTCAGGGAAATTGACATCTTCGTTTTCACCTCCATTGTTGCCTCCATTGTCTCCACAATTCCAAGAGTCAATCACATTGTACAATCCATAAGCATTGATACAAGAAAAACCAGGAGAGTCTGCACAATAAAATGTCCCATCTTGATAATACAATTGCCCGCCATCAGGACCATTGACATAAATAAAGTTGTAGGAACCAGCACTGTAAACGCTTGTGCTTATTCCATCGCAATTGCTAGGACTTACTATATTGCTCAACCAAGGGTAGTCGGTAAATATTGGGTCGTTTGAGGGAGTGTCACCATATAAGTATTGTTCCCAGACCAATGTGCCATTTTGTAGTGCATCTTCCATTGTTGAAATACAGCTTGGTCCCACAGGAGGGGAACAAATAATTTGACCATCACAATTTACCACATAGTAAAAAACAGACAAATTGGGACAAGGTTCTCCTGATGGATTGAGTCCCTCTGCTTGTACAAGTGTAAAATAGGTATCCTCTTCATATTCAAATTGATAAATGGATTGTGTGTAAGTAGATTCGCATAGACCTGGCTCAACATTATCAAGTAAGGCTTGTACAGATGGCAGTAATAACAATTCATCAATGGTACAATTTGAATTGCCATCAGTGATGGTTGTATCTCCGCAGGTCCAGGTAGCAGCCACTTCATTTAGTCCATAAGCATTGATACAAGAAAAACCAGGAGAATCAGTACAATACAAGGTTCCATCTTGATAATACAATGTACTAGAACCATTGGTATCAGTAACAACCGCAAAATTGTAGGAACCTGTGTTGTAGACAGTAATGGATTCGCCATTGCAGTTGCTTGGATCAATAATGCTACTGAGCCAAGGAAATTCCCAAAAAGTTGGGTGGTTGTTGGGATCGGTAATATCGGGAGTGTAAGTCCAAATAGTAGCAGCTACTGCAGATTGAGCTGTTATTTCTGGAGGACAAGCAATAGTTGTTTGACATATATATTCACCACTACAATTGAAAATAGTTTGTGTAGATTGAGGACAACTGATATTTGATGGTGACTCATCATTGGTCGTCAACTTATAATAGATGTTGCCATCTGCTGGAAATTGTGCGATTTCTGTGACTCCACAGGGATTGGTAGGGGATGCTAGCATACTTTGTATATTGGGCAGTGCCAAAAACTCCTCTAACGAACAAGTAACATTGTATACATTATTGATGATTGGGTTGACACCTTCACACTCAGCTACACATATGTTTTGGTATTCCTGTCCATTGCTGTCATAAACTGGATCGTAATTGTCGGGGCAGCCGCAGTTGACAGGTGGCTCTGTACAATCTTCTTCTACAATGATTAAATAACTACTATAAGTATAAACGGGACCATAGAGACCCTGAGGGGGTTGTGGGTCACCAGGGGCAGGGCAGTTCAGTCCATTTCTAACAGCAGTTACAACCAGTTCCATCGTCTCTGTTGGAGTACCTGTCCAGATTCCACAATTGTTGGCATCACAGATTTCACTTGCTACATTCCAATATACTTGGGCATTAGTCAGTGGACCTGGGGCACCAACAGGACCACAATTGGAAGCAATGTTGGGAATGGGTTCGTTGATTACCCCTAAACTAATGGAGTCTCCTGCACATATTGTGATGATTTCATTGTAAAAATCATCGATTTCGGCGCATTGGACAGTACAAAGATTGGGATAGGTATTGCCTGCCTCATCGTAAAATGGACCCTGATAATGTGTACTTTGAAAACAGTCATCACAGTTATTGGGTATTGGAGTTGCATCTTCTATACAAGTAATGAGTATTGTACCAGCGTCACTACAACTAGGATTTTCATTGATAAGTTCATAGTCAAAATTAACCGTTTGACCGCCATAATGGGCAAAGTTGACCCCATCAGCATAGCTTGCTCGATACCTTGGACCATCTTCAATATCAATAAAAAAGCCTAATGTACCTTGAGACATAAAGCCACATCGATTGAAAACAATTTTCCCTGTATTGTTGGCACAGTCGGGTTCGGTTTGTGCATAAATTGGGGTGTTGCTAAACCCTAGACAAAGTAGCAATAAACTGCAATAAATTTTCCAGTTTGATTGGTGCCTTTGCCTGACCTTAATAGTATGTGGTTGATTCATTTACTTTTGTGTATTTAAATTAAAAAATAAAATTTCCATTTTATCAATGTTTTAGGAATAGGCATAGATTTGCCACTCCCTAAAATTGGATAAATTAATAGGGTATGTGTATCACTCAATAGAGAGTGATGCACCAAACAGGAAAAGTAAATAGATTTAAGTTTTGAGCTTTTAAAAACATTTCAATAGAAGTTGGTAACTGCTAGGTGTGTTGTGTGGAGATGGAATAATCTCAATATGGCAGTACTTTTGACCTATTGAATGAAGATGTTTTTGTCTTTATGTCACAAATGTAGTCTAAAAAGTATATTACTGTCAAGGGGAATTTAAAAAAATGGGATTTAAAATTGAAAATGATGCTCTAGGTAATTAAAAAGAAGCCTAGGATGAGCGGGCGGATAATACGCTTGTACGAAGAACTGAGCATGCGCTGGCTAACCAGCACACACGTAGCCACAGAATCACACACCTTGCCCCAAAATAAAAATTCAAAATTTAAAACTCAATCAAACTAGCAAACCAAGCTCAATGAATCTTAAATTTTGAATTTTCTAATTTTAAATTCTATCTCTGTATCATCACACGTTCCATTTTGCTTTGGAAGTTAGAACGCAATTCGACCATATACAGACCATTTTCGTAGGTGCTTAAATCTACTTGAATGTTGCTGTCGTAAGCGTTGGGAGTTAAATTAAATGTTTCCAACAAACGACCTTGTAAATCGAAAATATTGATTAGCTGTTCTTGCTCAATTTTACTATTGATTTTTACATTAAACAAACCATTGCTAGGATTGGGGTAAATGGTAAAATCTAAAATAGAATCCTTTGTATCCAATCTATAGGCTGTCTCTTCTTCAGGTGTTGCCTCTTCAACTATATCGCCATCGGGTCTGCCCATCGAACAGCTCCAAAGTATTGTTGCAGGTACTGTACTCAAGCCATAAGCATTGATGCAAGAAAATGCAGGAGAGTCGGTACAGTATAAGGTCCCATCTTGGAAATACAAAGTGCCTAGCCCATCAGCAGTTGAAATGTAAATGTAGGTATAAGCCCCACTAAAGTAGGTAATAACTGATAAGTTGTTTGCACAATCATTGGCATCTACCAAAGTATTGAGCCAGGGATATTCTGGGAAGTCGACTTGTTCATTTCCACCTCCATTGTCCCCACAAGCCCAAGTATCTACTAGTGTAGATAAACCATAAACATTGAGGCAAGAAAAGCCAGGAGCATCTGCACAATAAAAGGTTCCATCTTGGTAATACAATTCACCACCATCTGGACCATTGACATAAATAAAATTGTAGGAGCCTGCACTGTAAACACTTGCTGTTTCGTCATTACAATTGCTAGGATTTACAATTGAACTCAACCAAGGATAATCTGTAAATATTTGGTCATTTGAAGGATTGGGATTTCCACCAGTATCTCCACAAGTCCAAGTAGCTGCTACATTGTTTAAACCATAGGCATTGACACATGAAAATCCAGGGAAGTCGGTACAATACAATGTGCCATCTTGATAATACAAAAGACTAGAACCATCGGCATAAGTTACAGAGACAAAGTTGTAAGAGCCCGCATTGTAGACCGTTACACTTGTTCCATCATCGCAACTGTTTGGATTGACGATTGAACTCAACCAAGGATAGTCGGTAAAGATTGGATTGTTGTTGTTATTTGGGGGTTCATATGTCCATACAATGGTGCCATTTGAGGACGCAGCAGAGATGTCACCATCACATCCTGGTGGAGAACCAACCAAGGCAATGATGCAAATTTGCTCGCCAGCACAATTGACAATGGAACCAAAAAATTCCTGAACAGGGCAGGGATTCTCTGTTTCGAGATTGGGGTAGGCGTGTAGGCGGAAGTAGGTTTCGTTGTTGTAGGTAAATTGTGTGATTTGTCCTGTATAAGTACATTGGAATGAACTAGGGGGAGGTATATTGATAACATTTAATAAATCTTCAATGCTACAAGTTGAACCATTGCCATTGTTTTCACAAGACCATTCTAAGTCAGCACTGCCTAAGTTGTAAGCGTTGACACATGAGAATCCAGGTGAGTCGCTACAATAAATAGAACCATCTTGAAAGTACAAAGTCCCACCACTAGGGGAATCAATATAGACAAAGCTATAAGTTCCTTCATTGTATACATAGATTGTTTCACCATTGCAGTTGTTGGGGTTCACGATAGAACTTAACCAAGTATATTCTTCAAAAATTGGATTGTTTTCGGTAGGGGGAGGAGTCGTGCATTCTTCGACAAGGACCAAATAGGTCAACACTGTTGTTTGGGTATATGAAGAACCATCATTGCAGTAAATAATGGTGTTGACAGTAGCAGATATGGTCGTAGGACCACTTGAGTCAGTTAGCAATTCAAGTGAAGTGCAGTCTGAGCAGTTGGGAACCGACCAGCTTATGTTAGAAGTCCCAGTTACAGCTCCAGGACAATCGGGTGGAGGTGTAGGACTGAAATCTATGGTTATGTTTACAGTGTCTCCAATACAAGCTGTTACAAGGTTTTGGTAAGTTTCTGTAATCCCTTCACACTCAGCAATGCATTCGTTTTGGTACTCTTGTCCATTGATGTCGTATACTGGGTCATACTCATCTGAGCAACCACAATTGACAGGTGGTTCTGTACAACTTTCAACCAGAATGAGGTAACTACTATAAGTATAAACAGGACCATAGAGACCTTGAGGTCCCTGAGGTTCACCAGGGGCAGGGCAGTTCATTCCAGTTCTAGTAGCGGTTGCAACCAGAACGAGAGAATCTGTTGGTGTACCTGTCCAAGTCGCACAATAATTTGAATTACAGTTTTCACTTGCTACATTCCAATATACTTGTTGGTTATTTAATGGGGGAGGAGGACCAACAGGGCCACAATTGCTGGCAATATTCTGAATGGGTTCATTGATTGGATATAAGTCTAGTGTTTCTCCTTCACATATGGTAATGATTTCGTTGTAAAATCCGTCTGTCTCGGCACATCGGGCACTACACAAATTGGAATAGGTATTGCCAGCTACGTCATAAAATGGACCAGGATAAAATTGACTGTAAGAACAGTCATCACAATTGGAAGGAAGTGGAGAGACATCCTCTATACAAGTGATCTCTATAAAATCATAGACACAAGTGGGAGTGTTGTTAATAAAATTGTAGTCAAAATTAACGATCTGACCACCATAATGACCGAAGTTGACGCCATCGGCATAGATTGCTTCATATTTTGTTCCATCCTCCAAATGGATCAAAAAAATTAAAGGACCTGAACCTGTAAAGCCACATCTTTCAAAATGAATGGTGCCTGTATTGGCATCACAACTGGGCATAGGCGGCTGTGGAGCTTCTTCTATACAAGTAATAAAAATTGCCTGTTCTGCAACAGCACAAGGAGTCGCAAAGTCAGCTACTTCATAGTCAAAGTTGACGCTTTGTCCTTCGTAGTGGTCAAATACCACGCCGTCGGCATAATAGGGATCGAAAATTTGCCCATCAGTGGTTTCAATAAAAAAATACAAGCCTTGATTGCCACATTGCTCAAAAAAAATGCTGCCAGTGTTGTTGGTACAATTGGGATCGATTTGGGCGTGGAGGTCATTGCTTATATAGCTTAGGCAAAATAAAAGCAAGCCATATATTGGCCAGAATGCTTTGCATTCAGGTACAACTTTAATAGTTTGTTTGTAATTTAATTTCATTTTTTGTTTTGATAAGGTGGAAAATAGCAATTCAAATAAAAATATACATTGACTTGTTCAGCGGGATGGTAGATGAACGTCTAAAGTTGTTAATGTTTTGTTCAATTAGAATCAATAGAAAGCAATGACTCTGTTGCTAATTTGTTGTGTAGGAGATGAGTCAATCTCAGTGTTACAGTCCTTTTCTATTGAGGGAAAAAGCTTGTGTTAATGTTACAAATGTAAACCAAAAAAGCTATAAATGTCAAGTGGAAGGTTTTAATTTCTTTCTTTGACAATTTTTCAAGATAAAATAGACTTGCTCGGCGGGTCAGATTGGAGTGAAAATTGAGCTATTTTCAACCACATGCAGTCTTTTTGAAGAAGCATAGCCGTAGCTACGTGACTGAAAAAAGGCTGCATGTGGGAAGGAAAGAGCCATTTTTCGCCCAATATGATTTTCCGCCGAACAAGTCTAATGATGGAAGATTGGGAAGTGCAGGATGAGCGGATGGATGAACGCTTGTATGAAATATGAAGTATGCGTTGGTTAACCAGAGTGAATGTAGCCTCGGAGTCAATGACGTTGCAAACAAAAGATCAAGATTAAAAATTGAAGATTGAAAATTCTAAGGAATCTTAAATCTTCAATTTTTAATCTGCAATTAAATTTAATTAATACTAAAATCCAAATAGATCGGACAGTGGTCGCTATAGCCGCCATAGACTTTGCCTTCACCAGAAATGAAACGGCTTGGTCGCTTGACATTGCGGCGATTGTCTTGGAACAACATCCAGTCTTGTTTAAATATTTGCGCTTGATTGGCAGAACACACCATACCTTTGCGGTCTAAAACACTACCCGAAACAATTACTTGATCGAGTGCATTCCATTTGTCATAAAAATGTGTCCCATCTCCGTTTTTCATCCACTCGTATGAAAGATTGTACAATTGATCGGCTTGTGGAGACTGATAATTTGCCTGTGCTTTCAAAACTTTGGCAACACTGGCATCGGTTGGCTCATCATTGAAGTCACCCATAATGACTACATTGGCGTCTTTGTCCTTGGCAAATAAGGCATCAATTTTGGTACGTAGTGCCTTAGCAGCTTTTTGTCGCTTTTCGCCCGTTTTGTCGCTGTAGCGAGAAGGCCAATGATTGAAAAACAAATGAATGTCCTCTTTGTCGATTTCGACTTGGGCGTGCAAAATTTCTCTGGTACGATCGTTTCCCAATCCAATGTCAATGTATTCATAGTTTATGACCTTCACTTCGGTTTGGTCGTAAACCAAGGCAACATCAATGCCTCTTTCGTCTGGAGAATCTTGGTGAATGATGCCATAGTTTTGCAATTTGCTTTTTTGTAACAAATCATTCAACACCTTGGCATTTTCAACCTCACACATTCCAATCACTTCTGGTAAGTCTTCGTCGCCCAATGCATTGATGACCTTCGACAAATTGGTGAGTTTTTGTTGGTATTTGTCAACTGTCCAGTTGAGTTTGCCATTTGGTAAAAAGTCATTGTCCTCTTTTTTAGGATCATCGGCAGTATCAAAAAGGTTTTCGACATTGTAAAATGCCACCCGATATTGCTCCGACTTTTTGGCTGTAGTTGCTTGTTCTGCTTTTTTAGAAGAAAAACAGCCCGTCCAACTAGCAAGTACCAATACAACAAATAATATTTTTTCCATTGGGATTTATTCGATTTTTGTTACAACATTCAGCTCAGACCTCCTTACTCAATTCCATACGTTTTTCTTCCCAAGCCCAGGAAGTACGCATCATATCTTCTAAAGAATATTGAGGCTCCCAGCCAATTTTTTCTGAGATTTTGTTCTTATTGGCAAATACCGCAATGGCATCACCAGGGCGGCGCTCTTTGAGTTCGTAATTAAGTTTTTTTCCCGTTGCTTTCTCAAAAGATTGTAAAATCTCTAAAACACTAACGCCATTACCCGTTCCTATATTATAAACGTCATAATTGTCGGAATGCAAGTTTTTTTGCAAATGATCGAGTGCAAGTGTGTGCGCATGGGCAATGTCTACTACATGTATATAGTCTCTAACACATGAACCATCGCGGGTTGGATAGTCTGTTCCAAAAACATACATTTTTTCTCTTTTGCCAATCGCCGTTTCAGTAATAATAGGCATCAAGTTTTGTGGAGGCAAAAAGGGCGTCTCTCCAATTTGGGCTGAAGGATGTGCGCCAATGGGATTAAAATATCTCAAAGCAATGAACTTACTATCGCACACTTTGGAAAAGTCCTCTATGATTTCTTCGCCAATTTTTTTGGTATTGCCATAAGGCGATTGGGGACGAACCAAAGTAGTTTCTTCAGTAACAGGCAAATCTTCGACATTGCCATAAACCGAACAAGAAGAAGAAAAGATAAAGTTGGGTACTTTGTAGTCACGGGTCAAGTCCAACAAATTGATGAGTGAATACAAATTGTTGCGGTAATAACGCAAGGGATGTTCAACCGATTCGGGTACGGTTTTGTATGCGGCAAAGTGGACAATGCCTTTGATGTCTGGATTTTCGTCAAAAATGGCTTTGGTTTTGTCAAAGTCGCACAAATCGACTGCATAGTTTTTGACCTCTTTACCACTAATATCTTTGACACCATTTAATATAGCTTCAGATGAGCGAGAATTGTTGTCAACCGAAATGACCTCATAGCCATTTTCTATCAAGTCAACCAATGTATGAGAACCGATGTAACCACATCCGCCCGTTACTAAGATTTTAGACATTTTGCAAAGTGTTTTGAATTCAACAATTTTTTAATTCCTTCCTCTAATGCGATTGGCTCTTGTTTGTTTATTTTTCTCATTTTACTAACATCAGGTAGTCTGCGTTTCATATCGCCTTCTTGTCTGGCAGGCAAATGTACAATTTTAGAGCTAGATCCCGTAATGTCAATAATGGTCTTGGCAAGTTTCAAAATACTGACTTCTTTATCACTTCCAATGTTGAGTACATCATTGATGTATTTTTTGTCATAAAAAGCATTCAAGCTGGCTCCAATATTGTTGTCGATGTAACAAAAAGTTCGACTTTGGGAGCCATTCCCATAAACGGTGATGTCTTGGTTGCTCAATGCCATTTTAATAAAACGGCTTATCACAAAGTCAGTACTTTGTTTGGGACCATACGTATTAAAGAAACGGAATAGGGTATAGTCCAATCCGTATTCTTGATGGTAAGACTTACAAAATGACTCTCCGACACTTTTGACGACTGCATAGGGCAATCTAGAATTCAAAGGGGTGCTGACTTCATTTTGTGGATAGCTGACCGATTCGCCATAGACTTCTGAGGACGAAGCATAAAAAATGCGTTTGACTCCTGTGTTTTTGCACAAATGTAAAATGTTTTTGATGCCTTCTATATCGTTCAAAACCATCACGGGATTTTCAAGTGTTCTCCTAACACCCACTACTGCGGCATAATGAAACACATAGTCAAAAGAATAAGAGACCATAATGGGCAACAAATCACTTAAATTGTTGACATCACATTTAATAAACTGCCAATTGTCGTATTCCTCTGGAGGTAGTTTGCTTTTGTCTCCTGTCAGTAAATTGTCTACAATCACTACCTGATTTTCTGGGTTCTGAACCAGTGCATATGCCAATGAACTGCCAATAAACCCAGCTCCTCCAGTTACCAATATTTTTTGCATATAAAAATTCTTGTTTTGGTTCGGTTGATTTTTTTTTGTTAATATTATTTGAACGGAACGTTAATTTTTCAAACGATGGTGTGTCCCCGCTTTCGCCCATACATGGTATGTGGCTCTATCGGGCGTAGGCATCGTTTCTCTTGGTTCTTCGTCGGTTTGTTTATTCCATCCGCTTCGCCCTATGCTTTTGTGGGGCGTGTTCCATTTTGTGTTCAGACGCACGGCCGTGCGTCTCTACAACCCACAACCCACAACTCACAACCTACAACTCACAACTCACAACCTACAACTCACAACTCACAACTCTCAACCCACAACCTACAACTACTTTCCAATCAATCCCAACAAATATTTTCCAT